>CAZFCT010000009.1:0-18028 GCA_964517885.1 Candidatus Woesearchaeota archaeon | reverse complement strand
TAAAACATCACAACATTATTTCCTTTCTCCCGAAGTTTCTGTGCTAATTTAATTGATTCTTTATCTTCATTTATTGATAAAACTAAAATTTTCTCTTTCACTCTTTCAACCTCAGAAAGAATTTTCAATCTATCCAAACCAAACGAAATTCCAACACACTGATTATTTTCAAAAATATAACTTCCCCCACCACAAATTGTTTCTTTCATTTCTTTTGTCTTAATCTCCCACACATTCCCATTATAATAACTCAAACCACGAACCAGCGACGGCAGAAAATTTATTTTAACACCATAATAATCACAAAATTTTCTAAGTTCTTTAATTTCAGAATAAGAATTATACTTCTCAAAAAAATTCTCTGGCTTTTTCAAAATATCCAAAATACTCTCTGCATCAAATTTCTTCAAATTTTTTCTAACTTCTTCAATATCTAATTTATCAAGTTTATCTATCTCACGAAGAATTTTCTCCTTGTCGCCTTTAATTTTCTCTTTCTCAAGGATTTCATTAATTAATTTCCTATTACCAACATAAATTTCATTCCTAACTTTTAATTTATCAAGTGCTTCTTTTGCAAGTGCAAGCATCTCAGCCCCGTCTTTAACAGAACTCCCAACAATATCAACATCGCACTGCGTAAACTGCCTAAATCTCCTCGTATTCGCTGGTTCATCACGAAAAACTTCACCAATCTGATATCTTCTGTAAGGCAATTTTTTATTCTTCGCAATTCTTTTCAACTGAAATGTGAATTCATATCTCAACGCAAGTTTCCTTTTCCCTTTATCTTTCAATTTGTAAATATCACTAACTGCCTCATCGTCATTATTTTTTCCTCTAACAAAATCCTCATATTCAATTATCGGAGTTTCAGCAAGTTCAAACCCGTATTTCTCAAATATCGTCGCCAAAATCCCTTTTATCGCCTGTCGCTTCTCAGCATTCTCCCCAATATAATCCTTAAATCCTTTAACTGTTTCTATGTTCATTTTAATTCTCCAACTAGCTTATCAACTCTTTTCTTAATTTCAAGTGTTGTTTGCTTAATATTCTTTTTGTTTTGCAATTGTTCGTCTTTAATTTTCCAAATAAAAACTTTATCCTGAATATACATCATTTGATAATCAAAAACTCTCCGCGGAATATCATTAGCGACGACAATTATCTTATCAGAACTTTCTAAATCTTGTTTTGTCAAAGGAACCGGTTTTCTTTTATCAATATTAATTCCCAGAAGTTTTTTCGGAATTTCTCTTTGTTCTTTATCAGAATGTCCGCCCATAACAATTCCCCGACTAATAACTTCAATTTTTTTATTAGAATTTATTTTTTTAAAATATTCCTCAGCAATCCTGCTTCTAAAAACATTGTGTTTACAAATAAATAATATTTTCATTTTGATTTCACCCCGTAATAAATTTCCAATCCAAAAGCACCTATTATTTCAAATAATATCAAGATAAAACTTACTAATAAAAGAGTGGAATTTTTCCCATTATCTATTGCATTTACAAATCCAACAATAATAGATAATCCGTACATCGTAAAAAGTAAAAATTTTATTATCCTAAATATGTTCATACCTTTTCTATTTTTTGAAATTGTTAACTTATCAATCCCGCTGTTTTGTCCAATAAAATTATATTCTTGCTCAATTTTTTGACAGATTAAATATTTCCATTTCTTTTTTTCATCAGCAGTTTCAATTAAATAGCTAAAATAGAATAAAACAAAAGAGCCAATAAATAACATAATTAATGAATATAAAATTTCAAATTCTGTTGTCCAAAATAAATGCAAGATTATTAATGAACCAACAACCCCCAAAGACATTAATGTCCAAATCATATTATTATAATGTTCTGCAGAATCTTGCGCCTTTTGATATTCAATCATTCGTCGATTTTCAATAATTTCAGCGTTGTTTTTTTTCATCATATTATTTTTTAGTTTTTTTACTATCCTAATTTCTTTTTTTCTTACCTTTTTTCAAAGGGCGAAAGGAGGGAGTCGAACCCTCGTCTTACGGACCACAACCGCACATTCTACCGTTGAACTACAATCGCCATAATAATCTTAATAAAAAAAGGTATAAAAACATTATCTTCTCTATAATTTTATGAAAACAAAATATGAACTTCTCGCACCAGCAGGAGACTTCTCAATGTTATCCGCAGCAGTAAATGCAGGAGCCGACGCTGTTTATTTCGGACTAAAAGAATTCTCAATGCGCGCAACAGCAAAAAATTTCACAATCGCAGATTTAGACGAAATAGAAAAAATATGCAAACCAAAAAATGTCAAGAGATATTTAACTTTAAACACAATAATTTACAACAAAGAATTAAAAAAATTAGAAACAACAATAAAAAAAGTAAAAGGAAAAATCGACGCAATAATCTGCTGGGATTTTTCAGTAATTAATTTATGTAAAAAATACAAAATACCTTTTTTAATTTCAACACAGGCGTCTATTTCAAATATAGAATCCGCAAAATTTTTCAAATCTCTCGGAGCAAAAAGAGTTGTTTTAGCAAGAGAATTAAACCTAAAACAAATTAAAGAAATCTCAAAAATAGTGGACATAGAATGTTTCTGTCACGGTGCAATGTGTGTCGCTGTTTCTGGAAGATGTTTCACTTCGCAGTTTTTATTTAACAAATCAGCAAACAGAGGACAATGTTTACATCCGTGCAGAAGAAGATATTACGTAAAAGACGACGAAGGAAACGAATTGATGGTTGAAAACAACCAGATATTATCTGCAAAAGATTTATGCACATTACCTTTCATAGAAAAAATGAAAAGAGCAGGAATAAAATCTTTCAAAATTGAAGGACGAAACAGAGACGCAAGATATGTTGACGCAGTTGTCAGAATTTACAGAAAAGCATTAGACAAGAAATTATCGAAAAAAGAAATCGACAAAGGATTAAAAGAATTAGAAAAAATCTACAACAAAGGTTACTCGTCTGGGTTTTATCTGAAAATGCCTACATCAGATGATTTTTCAAAAACACAGAGCAACGCGTCAGTAGAAAGAAAACATTTTGTTGGAAAAGTTACACATTATTTTGATAAAGCAGGAGTAGCTGCAATAAAATTAGTTTCTGAATTAAAAGTCGGCGACAAAATTTCTATAATTGGAAACACAACTGGAATTGTAAACTCCGAAATAAATTCCCTTGAATTAAAAAATTCTAAAATTGAAAAAGGAAAAAAAGGCGACGAAATAGGAATTAAAATTCAAAAAGTTAGAAAAAATGACGAAGTTTATTTAATCAAAAAAAATAATTAAAATTCACGATTTGCAACTTGTGAACAAATCTGTTCTTTTCCAGATTCATCTAAAAAGTATGGAGTTACTTCTACATAATTTACATCAGCTGCATTCAAAATTCCAGAATCTAAATTTGTGAATGTTTTTCCTTCTAATTGAACAATAGGTTCTTCAAGAGGAATTAAACTACCATAAGTTCCAGATATTGTATTTGAAAATCTAACCTTAACTCCAGCAAGAGGTTCTGTCTCTGAACCTGTTCTTGTTATTGTAAGATTACAATTTTTGTTTGTAGCTCCATCAACACAAACTACTCTATCAATACTAATCATCACACCCATACATTTTGCACTTGTTTCAACATTAGAAGTTCCACCTTGAATTAAATTAGAAACAACACCCCAGACAATTCCAACAGCAACTAAAGATAATCCGACAATTATTAAAGTAATTACAATTGCTGATAAACCTTTTTTATTTAAAAAATTATATTGAGAAAACTTTCTATTTTCATCTCTTTTATTTTCCATTTCTACTTAAAATTATTTATATTTAAAAATGTTTCTATTTTTCAAAGTTACTCAGCGTTTGAAAAAATTCTTTGCTATCCATTACCTTATCAACTTCTGTAATCCCTCGCTGTTCAGCAAATTTCGCAAACGCTTCTGGTTTAAAACCTCTTTTCTTAAAAGACGCAATCGTTGGTAATTTAGCGTCGTCAAAACCTTCAAACTTTCCTTCTGCAATCGCTGCAGTAATCTTTCTCTTTGACAAAATCAAATCTTTAAATTTAATTCTTCCAATAAAAAACGCAAATGGATATTTCTTTTTGAAAACATCAAAAATCATTTTCTGTCTTTCTGCATTATCTCTATGATCTTTCCCTCGGATGACATGAGTCATTCCAAATTCCATATCGTCGACAGCAACAGACAAATTCATCAACGGCCAAACCCGATATTTATCTTTTTGCAAAGGATGATTTTCCAAATTTATTCTAGCAAGTGGGAAATCTCTCATCGCAGGATTTTTATTTTTCATATCTGACTTAAATCTCAAAACAGCGTCGCCCTGTCCAAACCCATTTTTATCAAGCATCTTTTTCCAATCTTTCATATTCTGTTCAATACTTTTTTTCCGACAAGGACAATCTTTTTTTGATTCAGCAAATTTCTTAAATTTCTCAGGAGGACAAATGCAAACATAAGCAAAATTCTTTTCAATTAATTTTTCAATATAACTATAATAAATTTCTATTCTGTCCGACGCATTCAAATATTTGTAAACATTCCCAAAAACCCAATCACAATCTTTTTTTATATTTTCATAAGCTTCTTTTAAAGTTGTAGTCGGGTCTGTATCATCAATAATTACATAAAATTTTCCGCCGTATTTTTTTACATAAAGTGAAGAAATCATATTTGAAATTAAATGTCCAACATGCAAAGGTCCTGACGGCGACGGGCGAAACCGCATAATAACTCCCTTATCAGATTCAGGCAATTCTTCAAGCCCCTCACGAACTTCTCTTTCACTAACTTCTTTTTTCAATTTTTCAAATTCTTTTTTCTGTTTTTCCAAACCAAGAGAATTAACCTTCATAATTATTTCAGAAATCTTTTTCCCATATTTTCCCATATCACTTTTTTTCAAACCTTCATTAAACAACGAAGAAATAACAGGTCCCTGCATCGCTTTCCCCTCATGAACGAGCGCGTTTTTCAAAGCATAAGCACGAACTTTTTTATCAAAATTTTTCATATAAAATAAACAAAAACAGTATTAATAAATTATTTGGATAAACTTTTATACTTCAACAAATAATTAATCATATGATAAAAGAAAAATTTTTTGGAATTTTATTTACAATCTCCTCATTAATAATTATATCTTTCAATACGAAAGTTACAGGAGCAGTTATTGGAATTTCTAAAAATAATTTAAATTTTATATCCTTAATTTTTTTAATATTTGGAATAGCACTATTTCTTCACGGAAATAAGTTAGAAGATTTAGCAAGAAAAATTAAACAGGCAAGTCCTGCAGAAATAAGAAGAATTGCAAATAAAATGGGTTATAAAGAAGGCAGAGAAGTAAAAGAAGGTTACCAAGTTATTTACAATGAAAATCCTTTAACAGTCATTCCTCATCACAACCTTTCAAGAGGAGTCAGATATTCCATAGCAAAATCATTAATTACAGGAAAATCAACATTCAGACAAAATTATTCTAATTATAACTAATTTTCAATCTCTTCTCAAGAATTTCCATTCGCTGAGTTAAATGATAAATTTGGTTTGATAAATCTTCAAGTTTGTTTGTCATATCTAGCAATCTTTTTGTCAATTTCGTTTTTCGTTCTTCATTGTTCTCTGATAAATTAACATAATTTGATTCAGAAGAATTTCCTGAATTAAAATTCCCAAAACCGAATGCAGAAATTTCAGAAACCGAATCTTTATTTTCTGGAACAACTGCCGAACGTTTTTCAGGAACTTTATAATTTCCTCGCAAATCAATCACATTATCTCTTTTTTTAAAAAAACCCATAATTCATAATAGGATCATTTATTTTTAAACTTAATCAAAGCAAACATTTTTTAATCAAATTTAATTAAATATTAAATGGGTGAAATAAAATCTATTCCTGAAATAATTGAAGAAGTCAGTCCATATTATAAAAAAAAGAAAGAACCTGAAGTAACTCACAAATTAGTTTATGATTCATCTTCGGAAACTCTCGAGCCAGTTTATTTTTTCATTTTAGATTTAATGGATAGTTTAGGTTTAGCTCCTCAAAAACTTGTTGATAACTTTTCTTCAACTCCTGGCTCAGGACATTTTGCAGAACTTGGACAAAGGGCAACAATAATGCAACAGCAAGCAGGAAAAATTATGGGCGATGTTAATACTGTCCTTAGAAGTGTCTTAAATATTGTTTACGACTTGAAAGATTTTAAAATTAGATTAAAACATTATGAAAGTTTGAACTCAAAAGACAAAGCAGAACAAGAAGGAGCATACCTCGCATTAAAACAAATTTGGTTAGATAAAGTGGATATTAACAAAGGAAATTCTTCAGTCAAAGCAATGGCTTTCGGGCAATCGGGTTTTCAAACTTTAATGGACGCATTCTTAGTTGCTAAAGACGAGAAAGACGCAGACAAATTAGATTTAAACGACAGAGTAAAAAGAATTGTAAAATCAAGAATTATCGAATTCAGTATTTGGCTAAAAGAATCAGAAAAAGAATTACAAAAAAGATACGACCTTGAAAAAACTTATTTGAAAAGTCAGGTAAATAGTTTAAAACTTTATGCAAAATGGGTTCGCCCGTATTTGAAAGCAGCACAAGAATTAGAATCAAAAGAAAGCACAAATCCTGCACTTGTAAAAACATTTAACACAATAATTTTAGAATTAACTTTATTAGGAAAAAGTAAATTAGACGTCGCTGACGAAGCTGCAAAAGGAAATGTTCCCTTAGATTTTGCAAAAGAAAAATTCTTAGAAAAAAGAAGAAAATACCACAGTTGTATTGTTGTAAGTTTTACATTCAGAGGAATTCCTCAAAGAATAAGTCAACAAGCACACTTTGCATTTGGCGGAAAAGCAGAGATTTCATTTAGCGCATATTCTCTTAACGACGACGAATTAAAAAAATTTGAAGAAGCAACAAAAGAATCCGAAATAGGAGATGTGCTAAAATTAATTGAAGGTGCGACTACAGAAAGTTTAGGAACTCTTGAAGAAGAGATTAGATCTTTTTTAGACGAAAAAACAGAAGAAAAAAAAGAAGAAAAACCAAAAGACACTTCAAATCCTTTTCTTGCATTATTCGGATTTTATAATAAAAAACAACCAAAAAAAGAGAGCAAAAAAGAAGAAAAAAATTCTGTTATTGTTCCAGATGACTGGGCAGAAAAAGAGTTTTTTCGTACTCTTGCCGCAAATATTGCTAAAGAAAAAGCAATGACTTTATTTGACACTTATAAAAAATCCCACGGAATGGAAAGTTTTACATGATAAATAAATTAACTAAAATTTATTTCAGCAAATCGCGATGCTTCGCGGAAATGAAATGAACGCGAACTCCACGAAGAAGATGGACGCGGAAGAAAAAAAAGAAGAAGAATCTGAATTAGAAAAAGAAATGGAAAAAGAGGAAGAGGAAATTCAAGATGAAGTTGAAATTTTTGATGAAGATATAGTTGAATTTATTCCGTCGACAAAAAAAATTTCAACATTAAATCAAATAAATATTTCCGAAGAACCACCCTTAAAATTAGAAGAAAATTTAAAAGCAACAACAATTTTACCGTCGGAAGAAGATGAATCTTTCAAATACGGAAATCAAAAAAGAAAAGAAAATGAAGATTCAAATTACCAAACTTATAACCCAATTTCTTCTCCAGAAAGTTTAACTTCTTTTGAAAGATTAAATCGTGAGAAAGATAAATTAAAAGAAATAGGATTTATTGAATCTACTGAATCAAGAATTTCTCAAGAAAAAAATTATGAAACATATCAACCTGTGAAAAGATTTGATAAAGACGACTTTAAAAAAAGTGAACTTGAAAGAAAAGAAATTAAATACAAACCATTAAATTAATAAAGATTTTTTACTAAATAAATTGGGGTGAAAATGGCAGATTATAGTATTAATAGTATTTATCAAGGAGGATATTCCTCTCTTAAACCACAATACGGAGATATTTTTACAGGTTATAGAATTAATCCGGGAACTCTTGGAACAACAACAGACCCGCGAACAGCGAATATAGTTCAAGAAACGACTAATAAATTAAATATGGGCGTTAAGCAAATTGAACTCGCGCTTGTTTCTCCAGAAGTTTTTGATTCTATTCCAAAACAACATTTAAAAGAAGTAAACAGATTAAGCAAACTTACAGGAATTGATATTTCTGTTCATGGTCCTGTAATGGATTCATCTGGAATGTCACAAAACGGATTTAGTGAAGTTCATCGTCAGGCAGAACAGCGAAGAATTGCAGAAGTTTTAGAACGAAGTACAGAAGTAAAACCAGAAGGAAATGTTAATGTAACTTTTCATTCTTCAGAATCTCTTCCTGGAACAGAATGGAAAATAATTGGAAAAGAAGCAAGAAAAATGATTGCAGTAGATAGAGAATCTGGAAAAATGATTCCTCTTGAAGAAGAAGAAAAATTCTATCCCGGCGAAGATTTATCTAAACCAAAAATTTATTCTCCTGAAGAAAATCTCCGAATTCAAAATGGAACCCAATGGGATAATCAGATAAATCAATTATTTTTCAACAAAGAGAGAGCAGATGAAATTCTAAATCAAAACGCTGTTCAAATTCAACATTTAATGGAATATATTAATGAAAAACAAAAAAATGGGGAAAAGCCAACACTTGTTCCTGCACAAGAAGATGCTTATTTAAAATACAAAGATGCAAGTAATTATCTCAGTGAAGTTCATAAAACTGCGAATGGTCTTTTTAGTAAAGCATATGAATATGGAACAGACGAACAAAAAAAATTATTATCTAATATTAATGAAGAATATAAAGAGAAATTAGAAACAGAAGGAAAAGATATTTTAGGACAATCTAAAGCAATGCATTGGTTATTAGGAGAATTACAAAATTCAAATCTCGCTCCAAAAATGTTTGTTCCAATTGAGCAATTTGCCGTCGAACAATCTTCAAAAACTTTTGGAAACGCCGCATTTGAATCTTACAAAAAATTTGGAGACAAAGCACCAATTGTTACTATCGAAAATCCCCCTGCTGGTTTTGCATTGAGCACAGGAGAAGATTTAAGAAAATTAATTGAAGAGTCAAGAAAAAAATTTGCAGAGAATGCAATAAAAGAAAAAGGAATTTCTCAAAGTGAAGCAAATAAACTTGCAGAAAAATTTATCGGTGCAACTTGGGATGTTGGGCATATTAATATGATTCGAAAACAAGGATTTGAAGGAAAAGATGTCGTCGCTGAATCAGAAAAAATCGCACCATTTGTAAAACATGTTCATCTTTCTGACAATTTTGGTTATGAACATACAGAACTTCCAATGGGAATGGGAAATGTTCCAATAAAAGAAATTATGGAAAAATTAGGTAAAGAAGGTTTCGATGCGAAAAAAATTATTGAAGCCGGAAACTGGTGGCAACATTTCAGAACTCCACCGTTGAGAGAAACACTTGAAGCATTTGGCTCTCCTGTTTATGGAATGGAAATGGGTCCTTCTTGGAATCAAAACCCTGCATTTCAAGCAGGGTATTTTGGCGGTTACGGTGCAATGCTACCTCAATTTAATTATGAAACTTTCGGCGCAGGATTTTCAAGATTACCATCAGAACTTGGTGGACAGCGTGCAGGCGCAGAAGGTTCGCGAATGTCTGGAAGGGGTATGGAATAAAATATATATTTAAAAATATATAAATCATAATATATAAAATGGTGAAAAAAAAGAGTAAAGAAAAATCTAAAAAAAAGGAAAAGAAAACAATTTCAAAAACTGAAAAAAAAGATTTTCCTTCTTTGCAATTAAAACTTGAATCAGATATTGCAATGGATTTTGCAACAAAATTATACAAAACTTTTGATAAAATTATAAAATCAGTTGTCTTATTCGGTTCGTCTGTAAAACAAAATGCAACAACAGGTTCAGATATTGATATAATAATAATTATTGACGACGTTTCTGTAAAATGGGACCAAGAATTAATTGCGTGGTATCGCGAAGAATTAGATAAATTATTAAGAAAAAATCCTTACCAAAAAAGTTTACATATTAATACAATAAAACTTTCGACTTGGTGGGAAGATTTAATGCGTGGCGATCCAGTTATAATAAATGTTTTAAGATATGGTGAAGCAATGATTGACTTAGGTGGTTTTTTCAAACCTTTAAAATATCTTTTACTTGAAGGAAAAATTAAATCAACGCCCGAAGCAATTTACAGCTGTTTACAAAGAGCACCGACGCATTTTTTACGAAGTCGCGCAGCAGAAATGAATTCTATTGAAGGTTTATATTGGGCAATGGTTGATTCTTCTCACGCAGCATTAATTTCAGCAGGAATTCCACCAGCGTCGCCAGAACATGTTCCAGCAGATTTAAAAGATATTTTCGTCGATAAAAAAAGATTAAAAATGAAATATGTTCTTTGGTACAGAGATTTATATATGTTACATAAAAAAATTGTCCACGGCGAAACAACAGATTTGAAAGGAATTGAAATAGATATGTGGCAAGAACGAACTCAAGAATTTATGAAAGTTATGGCTGAATTGGTTAACGAAAACGTAAAATAAAATTATCTAATCAATTTACCAGAAAGGTTTCCATTTTCGTAAATTTGTTTTCTCATTTCTTGAGAATTTTGTCTTAAACTTTTTTTCATTGTATATTCTTCTCTTGCAATTCTTTCTAAAATTGCAAAATCCCTATTACTAATTCTTAATTTACAATCTGTTAATTTTTCAATATTATAATTCATTTTTTAGATTCCTCCTTCGGTTTATACATTTCTTTGAAAACATCCTTAACAACTTCATCTTCAACTCTCGCTCTGAATTTTGCGAAGTATTGTTTTTCTAAAATCCCAAAAGTTTGAATTAAATTTGAATATTTCTTAACTATCTTTTCTGCTCCAGCAATATCTTCATCAGAACCAATTCCAAATTTTTTCTTTCCATCTAAAAGATACTTTGCTTTTCCAACTTTTTTTAGAATATCAGAATATTTTTCATCTTTGAAACTTTCTAATTCTTTCTTAGCACTTTCAGCATTATCACCAAGATATTTTGAAATATCGTTGCTGTATTGTCCAATTAAATCATTAACAGTTTGTTTTCCTTTAAATTCGTTATAGTCAGTTAATTGTGACTCAATAGTTTTATGAACAACTTCTGGATTTGTAAGAGTATTTTTTATCCATGACGGCAAAACTTTATCTTTATCAACATCTTTCATAATTAATTCCAAAGATTTTCCTGCAAAAGCCATTCCCTCTTCAGTTCCTTGATTAAGATATTCTGCAGCAACGTTTGCATATCCTAAGATATTTGCATCGTAGTTAAATTTATTTTTTGCTTCTTTTTGATTTTCGTTTGCCATAATAAATCTATAATTTTAAACTATTTAAATGTTTTGTTTGTTATTACTAATCAAAAGTAACACTATTCAGCTTTTTTAACTTCGTAAACCATCGCAGTTTTACAAGGAAGTTTTGCTCTGATAGGTTTTAGAATTTGTCTAACAGTAGAAATTGCCTTTGGATTAGTAACAGAAATTGATAAAATCGGTGCGCCCTTTTTCATAATTGCAGCTTTCCCAACTGTCTTTCCAAAAGATAATTGCATTCCTGTCTGCATTCTATCTGCACCAGCACCAGTCAACATTTTATTTTCTCTCTGAACATGATGTGTATAAGGAATTACTTTAAAATAATATTGTCCATTAAAAGCATTATCAAGTTTCTTATTTACAAATTGTCTACACGCTTCAAGCGCGTTTTGTCTAATCTGAACATTTTCAATTGTTACAAGTTTCAATGTGTGCGGAAGTTTCCCCTCTTCAAAACCTTCTCTACTTCCCATTCTGAATTTTACAATCTTCGACGGCGGAACAGCCTTTATGTAAGCTTTCTGTCGTTTCTTAGAAATTCTCGTATAAGGCGTAACTTTCTTTTTAGAATATGCGTAAGCTTTTCTTAGTCCCATTTATTTTATCTCCACTTTTGTTGTTACAGCTTGTCCAGGCAAACCTTTTTCAAAAATAGCTCTAACAACACCTTTATTTCCGTGAGCACCAGATATTTTTCCAACAATCTTTTTTCCCGCAGGAGAACTCCACTCAACTTCTTTCCCCGTTAATTTTTCCGCTTTTTCCCTGTCAGAAACTCCTTTTACTTCTATGAGAAAATGTTTTTCAATAATCGTTTTCCTTCCACGTCTAAACTGAACAATTTTTCCTTCCATAATAAGTTACAAGAAATTTAGTTTAAAAACCTTCTCCTCGTTTTTAGGTCGCACGAAGTTAGGCCTTTAAAGTTTCTCATCACAACAACACTTCTTCCAATAAAAGAACTTTCGCGAAATTCATCAATTGGAAATCCTTTTTCAATAATTAATCCAGTTTCTTTTGCAATTTTTTCAAAGTTACAGGAATATTTTTTCTTTCCTGAAAAAACTAAAGGAGCAGTAAAAACAATTTTCCCAATAACATTTTTTTTCAAATTATTTAAAACAGAAATCATCAAGTTTTCAAATCCAGAAATTATTTCTTTTGCTTTTTCAGGCGAGGGTTTTTTCTTTTGCAATTCACCCAAATCCGGCTCAGTTGCAATTACATTAACTTTTGGAATCTCAACGTTTGAAGAATCTCCATTAATTAATTTATAATTTTTCTCGTCGAACTTAAACCATTTCAAATTTTGTTTTGCTCCAGAAATTGCTTTTTTATCGACGTCAATTCCTACAACTTTTATATTTTGCAAAAGTGCTTCCTGCAAAACAACACCAATTCCACAAAAAGAATCAAGCAAAGTTTCATCTTTTTTAACTTGTGAAAGATTAATTAAAATCTTCGCCAACCGAGGAGAAATAGAAAGTTCTTCTCTTCGCACAGGTTTTTCCATATCACGTTTTTCAATTTTTTCATAATCACAAAATTCTGTAATCTTACCAAAACAATTTTCAAAAACAAAAAACTGCGTATCAATTAAATTCGAAGAAACTTTCGACGCGTAATCTCCATTCTGTAATTTTATTCTACCGCTAACTTTTTTTTCAGTCGCTTTCAATTTTTCGCTCTTAAATCTATATTTCAAATAATCCTGAATGTCTTCAAAATCTTTTCCATTAAAATCATAAATTACATAATTTAATTTGTTCCCTTTCCCAAAATAAAGTTCTTGTTTATCTAATTGTTTTGTAATTTCTTCAAATTTTCCTTCTGCAATAACCTCCCCAATAGAAATAACTCCGCCGAATTTATCAACAATATTCTCTAATTTTTTATTAACTTCAATTAAAATCCCGTTTGAAACTTTTGAAATTATTTTAAAATCTATTTTCTCTTTTTCTAAAAAAGATTTTACTTCTTCAACAGATAAATCAACATTTCTTCCTAAGATAAATATATATTTCATAATTTAAATAAGAAATCCACAACTTAAAAACTATTTTATTCTTTCTTCTTTGCAACCAATTCGCATCTCTGATTAAACTCAATAATATCATTTATCAAAATAGAAGCATTTTTTCTCGCTTGATCAACTTTGTGCGAATCAGATTTTCCTTTTTTAAATTCTGCTCGTGCTTTTACAATATCTTTCAAAATCCTAAGATGTTGCGGAGCGAACTTTGCTTTTTTAACATATTTAGTTTCAAAATCTTTTATAATCAAATCTTGAGATTTGCTCCCAATCATAGATTTCAAAAGTGCAAAAACATCTTTGTAAATTTCTTCAATAGTTTTCTCCTGTGATTTTTTCTCAATTTGTTCTCTAAGTTCTTTTAATCTTTTCAAATAATCTTCAGTATCTTTAACAAGTTTATCAACTTTCACACCAGAAATTTCTTTAATCTCCTCGTGTTCATAATCTCTCCAAATATCTACAACTCTCTGTAAAAAATCCAAATACTTTTTTTCAATCATTTTTGTATCATAAAATTCTCTCTTAAAATCTCGCGTTAATTCTTTTTTCGCGTTTGGAGGCGCACAACCATTCAACATTAAAAGTGCCTGAGCCGGCGTCGTAACTCCCCAAAAAATTTCATTAATAACAACATCAAGTAAAGCCGATTTAACTCTCTTAACTGTCTTATCGCCCATTGACATAAACATATCAATCGCCTCTGGCGAAGGTTTTAATTTCCCCATTCTCAAAAGAGATTTCCACGGCATAAAAGTCCCTCTATCATAAATTGGAATTCCGTCTCGAATAAAAGTAAAAATTACAGGATGCGCGTCCTTAACACTTTCCCAAAAATCTGTAAGCAAATAAATCTGCGGAGATAATTTATTTTTAACACCAGCAATCGCCGACGCTTCTGCAACATATTGATAAATAATTGAACGCAATCTTTCTTTCAATTCCAAACGAGGCATTTTCTTAACATCAGTATCATTAATAATTACAAAAACATCGACGTCAGAAGTCGGAACAGCCTCGCCACGAACCAAACTTCCACCAATTACATAACTAACAACATATTTCTCAAACTTCTGTAAAACTAATGACTTATGAATTTCTGCAACTCGCAAAGCACCAAGAATTCCTGTATCGTGCAAAGGATAAGACATCGCAACTGCTTGCGCAAGTTCAAATTTACTATCAAGACAAAGTTCCCACAAATCAACAGGCGTTTTCAAATGCAACCAAATTTTCTGCTCCAATCCTTCAAGTTGTTTAACAATTTCAGATTTAATTTTCGGAATTTCTTTCAATTTATCTTCTGGAATAACAACAAAAAGATGAACATATTTTTCTGTTTCTTTAGGAACTTCCTCTTCTTCAATAAAAAGTTTTATCGACGCTGGAGGCAAAATACCAATAACCTGTGTAAATGGAAATTTTTTCAAAATAAAATTCTTAATTTTATCAAATTCCTTTTTACTTTTATCAACATCTTTTTTTTGGATACTTTCAGGCATTAAATTTTTTTTATCAGAATATTTATTATCAAGATTCATTTCAGGAATTTCATTATTTTCCTGTTTATTCTTTTCCATAAAAAGAAAAAATTTTACAAATATATAAACGTTACGAAACAGAAACTTTAAAAAAATAATTTTCCAATACTTAATATGGTGATAAATTTAATCTTATCTTTAGTATTTTTATTTATAGTAATTAAAAGTGCAGATTTCTCAATCAAATTTTCCTCACGACTTGCAAAAGCACTTCACTTTCCAGAATTCGTCGTGAGTTTTTTTATAATCGCTTTTATTTCAGTTTTACCAGAAGCGACAATTGCAATTATTTCTGCAATTAATCAACAACCTGAATTAGGGTTAGGAACACTTTTAGGTGCAAAAGTTATGGATTTGACTTTAGTTCTAGGAATCGTAACTCTTTTTGCATCTGGCGGAATAAAAGTTAAAAGTAAATTAATAGAAGATAATTTCTTTTATTTATTATTATTAATTTTTCCAATCGTCCTAGGTTTAGATGGTTATTTCTCACGTCCAGACGGATTAATCCTTTTTCTTATCGGAGGAATGTTCTACTATAAAATATATTCACAAAGTGTAAGATTTAGAAAAAAATTCAACGGCGTAAAAAAACATCCTTTTGCCAAAAGTTTAATTTTATTAATAATAAGTTTAGCAATCCTTGTTGGCGGTGCATTATTAACAGTTAAATTTGCAACAAATTTTGCTTACGACGCGAAAGTCCCTACATTCATAATTGGAGTAACAATTTTAGCATTAGGAACTTGTTTACCAGAATTAATCTTTTCAATTAAAGCAGTAAAAAATAACAAAGACGAACTTGCATTAGGAGATATTCTAGGAACAGTAATCACAGATGCAACAATTATATTAGGAACTGTTGCTATGATTTGCCCTTTTGCATACAATAAAATTAACTTCCTAACAATGAGCATTGCAATGTTCTTGTCCGGAATTTTTGTAATAGTTTTCATGCGCACAGAAAGTTCAATAAACAAAAGAGAAGGAATTTTATTAATAATCTTTTATGTAATTTTCCTATTCTCACAATTTATTACAAATAACTTTATTTTATGATAACAAATCTTATAAACAATTAATTTCTGTAATTATTAAGGTCCATTAGTCTAATGGTAGAACACCTCGTTTACACCGAGGAAGCAGAGGTCCGATTCCTCTATGGACCATTATTAAGATGTTTATAGATACTCATTCTCATATTGATTTATTGAAAAATTACAAACAAGCAATCCAAAATGCAAAAAAAGAAAATATAAAAATTTTAACTGCAGGAATTGATATTAAATCAAACAGA
Organism: Candidatus Woesearchaeota archaeon; assembly: GCA_964517885.1. Classification (GTDB taxonomy): domain Archaea; phylum Nanobdellota; class Nanobdellia; order Pacearchaeales; family GW2011-AR1; genus RBG-13-33-26. The sequence goes on along the minus strand of CAZFCT010000009.1, from coordinate 1,753 downwards.
AAACTTCTTGAATTAAAAAAACAAAATCCCGAAATTGAAATTTGTTTAGGTATTTATCCAACAGAAACATTAAAACTTTCAGATGAAGAAATCGATTCTGAAATTGAATTCATAAAAAAGAATAAAGATAAAATTATTGCAATCGGAGAAGTTGGTTTGGATTTGAAAGAAAATTCAAAAGAAACTTTAGAAAAACAAAAAGAAAATTTATCTAAATTTGTAGAATTAGCAAGAGAACTAAACAAACCTGTAATAATTCACTCAAGAAAAGCAGAAGAAGAATGTATTGAATTTCTTGAAAAATTTAATTATAATAAAATTGTGATGCACTGTTTTTCAGGAAATTTCAAACTTGTAAAAAAGATTTTAGAAAATAATTGGATTTTAACCATTCCAACTAGCGTAAAAAATTCTCAACATTTTCAGAGAGTTATTGAAATCGCTCCAATAGAAAATTTACTTTGTGAGACAGATTCTCCTTATCTTCATCCTGACAAAGAATTCCCAAACGAACCAAAGAATGTAATTGAATCTTACAAAAAAATTTCTGAAATTAAAAAAATTTCTCTGAAAGAAGTAGAAAAAACTTTAGAAAAAAATTATGCTAATTTTTTTAAATGAAGATTTCATTACTAATACAGGCGCCGCTAGTTTATCGGTAGAATATCTCGTTGCCAATGAGAACCTCCAGCGGGTTTTTCACAGTTCCCGCAACCAAGGAAGTTTTGCAAGCAAAAACGAGGTGAGCCGAGTTCGACTCTCGGGTGGCGCATCTGCGTTCCTCTTCAGTCACAGATGTGGCGGTCGAGCAGGGTGGCGCATTTGCATTCCAAAATATAAAAAGAAAATAAAAAGAGATGATACAAATAATTCCAATTTTAGGAGCACTTGCATTAGGAATAGGAACTGTCTTAGAAAGATTTATTTTAAAAAAAAGAAAGATAGGAATAAAATTTTATCAAACAGCAAGTTTCTTTGTAATCAGTTTAATTTCAATTCCCCTTTTATTTTTCTTCTGGAAATTAGACAACTCCGCATTTGAATTAAAAAATATTTTAATATTCTTCTCAGTAATAGCAACTTCAATAGCCGCAAATCTTTTTGTTTTTTATTCATTAAAAGGAGAAAAAGTTACAAACTTAGAACCCGCACGAATTCTTGAACCAATGTTCACAATTTTACTCGCATTACTTTTCAGTTTTTTTATTCAAGGATTTTATGAACAAAATCTAAAAGTATTAGTTCCAGCAATAATCGCATCTTTCGCCTTGATTTTTCCTTTTCTAAAAAAAGAACATTTAGAAATGAACAAATATTTTGTCGCCGCAATTTTCGGAAGTTTTTTCTTTGGACTGGAATTAATTTTGTCAAGATTAATTTTAGATTCTTACTCTCCAATAACTTTTTACTTTCTTAGAAGTTTCTCAATTTTCTTATTTAGTTTAATTGTATTTCATCCCCGATTACAAAAAGTAGACAAAAAAGTATCTTCAGCAATAATTGCTACAGGAATAGTTTGGGTAATTTACAGAGTCGCAGTTTATTTTGGATATTTAAACTATGGCGTCGTTTTCACGACGCTGTTAATTATGTTGGGACCAATGTTTGTTTATGTTTTAGCAAATAAATTTCTAAAAGAAAAACTAAACTGGAGAAATATTATTTCTTCAATTGTAATAATTGGATGTGTGATTTACGCAACAATCCCATAAAGAATAACTTGAGAATAGTAACAAAACGAAATATTTATAAA
>CAZFCT010000008.1:0-19151 GCA_964517885.1 Candidatus Woesearchaeota archaeon | reverse complement strand
ATTCTGCAAGAGTATTTTACATCTTCAAGATATTCTTTATCTTCAAATTTAGTTACTCCTTGAACAAATTTTAAAGGAAGATTTATTTTTTCAATTTCAACATCAAAGTTTTTTAAAGCGAAATCAACAATTTCTTCATTTTCTTCTGGTGCGTGCGTGCATGTTGAATAAACTAACTCTCCATTGGGTTTCAGAACTTCTATTGCTGAAGCGATTAAAGATTTTTGTAATTTAGATAAATTTTTTATTGTGTTTATGTTCCACATTTCTAAAGTTCGTGGTGTGCTTCGGATTGTTCCTTCTCCTGAACAAGGTGCATCTAAAAGAATTTTGTCGAATAGAAAATTATTTTTTTTGAATTGATTACATAAAGCAATTCCGTCTCTTCGTGTTATTGCCATATTCATAACACCGCATCTTTCTGTATTTGCTGCGAGGATTTTTATTCTTCCGAATTTTACTTCGTTTGCTATTAACAAACCTTGATTTTCCATCATCGCAGCCATTTGTGTGGTTTTACTTCCAGGCGACGCACAAATGTCTAAAACCGATTCGTCTTTTTTTGGATTTAAAACTAAAGGAGGTAGCATACTTGCAATTTCTTGCATATAAAAATAACCCAGCAAATGTTCAATTGAACGCCCAACTTCTCCTGGTTTTAATTCTGAGGTAATTATCATAATTTCGGGATAATCTTTGAAAGGGATTTTTATTTCCCAACCTTTTTTTTCTAATCTTTTTTTCAAATCTTCAGGAGAAATTTTTATTGTATTACATCGAATAGATTTTACAGGTTCTTTTTTTAAAATTTCTATATAAGAATCAAAATCTTTCCCGAGGAGTTTTTTCATTCTTTCAATAAACAAAGGTTTCGGTTCGTAATTTCTTTTTGTCATAAATTAGAGAAAGATTAATGATTTTTAGAAGTATTGGTTAATTATTGTAACTACTTGAAAATAACATAAAACATAAAGTTTAAATAGTAAAAAAGGGAAATTATTTTATGGAAACACAAGTTTATGCAGTGAATAGAGAAGGTTCTGTTTGGCACAAAGTACCAGAAGTTAAGAAAATTATTTATGATGGACTAACTCAGAAAATCTTATTTGAAGCTGGAGAAATTAATTTATCTATTGATGGAGAAAATTTAAATGTTTCTTCAGTAAGTTATTCTAATCCAGAAAAAAATTATCAAAATTCGCATAAGTTAATAAAAAATTATCATCCTTCTGCTGCTCTTTACAATGCGAGAAATTCCATTCTTCAACATTTAGTTAACAAAACTTTTGGAGAAAAATATTCTTTACTAGAAAAAGACTTAAGAAAATTTCTTCCGAGTAAGGAAAATGTTTTGAGAGAAAAAATTAGAGCATCTACTCATATTCAAAGTGGTTTAAAAGAAGTTATTATTGATGGAGAGAAAATAGCAGTCAATCTTTAAAATTCGCTTAAAGTTTTTTGTCTTTTTTTATCTGTTAATGTTTTAACATCTACATTGAAAACTTGTAAAATATTTTCTACTGCGGGAAGTATTTGGTTTTTCAAATAATATTCTATATTATACTCTCCTTTTTCATCTGGAAGTTTTACTTTCTCACGAATTAATTTTTTCTTTTCTGCGGTTTCTGCAATATAATATTCTATTAAACTTCCCATATCAATTGGCATTTCTCTTTCAATCATTTTTCGTGCAGCGATTACGTGTGGAGAAATTGCTTTGTATTCATTAATTGGTTTTTTTAGTTGAGTTCTAATTGTCATTTTTTTTAATTCAATTTTTCTTTCTTTAACTTCTTTAACAATTTTTTTAACATATTCTAAAGCTTGGATTTCATTTCCGTCTTTTAAAATCATTCGCAAAACATTATTTTGAACTTCTCTCGCGAGAGCACACCAATCTCTTCTAACTGTTTCAAAACCACGAATTTTTAATTTATCATCGTCGCTGATTAACGCATATTTTTTCTTTGCTCCAAATTCTCCTGTTCTTTTTGTAACCCAAATCCCGCGTTTGTAAAAATCTTCAAGTTCTAATTCCATAATTCCCGGAAGTTCTGAATTTAATTTTTTTAAAAATTGTTTTGCTTCTTCTTTTGTTTTTTTATCTAAAAGAAATCCAATAGAATCTGTGTCACCAAAAATAACTTTGTAACCTTCTTCTTGCGCTTTTTCCATTGTCCATTTATTGAATTTCCTTACAAATGCTAATGTCGACGCTGCCGCTTCTACGGAATAATATCTCGCGCCGAAAAAACCCATGTAACCGTAATACGCGTTTGCTAAAAGTTTGAAAGCGTTGCTTCTTGCTTTTTTTATTGTGTCTGGTTTTTCTTTTAATTCTTTCTTATATTTTTTTCTTAATTCAACAACTTCTTTTAACAGCGAGGGAAAAAAGCCGGGTTCTTTAGAAAAATAGAATTTCTTTTTTTCTCCGTTGAATTCAAATTCTGGTGATTCCACATAATTTTTATTTTTCTCTATCTCTTTTTTATTTAATAAAGTTGCTTTTGATAAATTGTAAGTTACCATAATTGACGCGTGCATACTTGTGAAATCAAAGATGCAAAGATTTTCATAGAGTCCGGGTGTTGGTGTAAAAACAAAAGCCCCTTCGTATTTTTCTCTTTTCTTTCTTTCTCCTATCTCGTCGTAATTTGGGCGTTTTTCTGGAATTTCGTTGAATTTATTTAAATTATGAATTATATAATCTTCGACATTTCTTGACATGCCGTTTCTTGAAACATCAAAAACAGGTTCTTGCATGGTTCTTGTGAATTCCATTAAGTCAGGCCAGATTTTTTTAAAGAGTTTGAAAGTTAAAACAGAATCTTGTAAATTGTATTCAAAATATTTTTCCCATTCGTCGCCTTTTATTTTTGATGAATGTTTGAATTCAAAACTTTTTTTTGACTCACCTAAAAATTCATTTGCAACTTCGTTTAGTGAGAGAGTTTCCGAGGACATATATTGTGAGTAAGCAATTTGTATGAATCTTAATAAATCAATGTGAACAATTCCGTTTATTTTTCCTGTTGTCATAATTCCTCTTGAAAATTTTAATGGGCTTCCGTCAATTCCTAAATCTAATTTTATTTTATGTTTTGATGCTCTTGATTTTATGTAAGGTAAATCAAATCCGTCGGAAAAATATCCTGTTAAAAAATCCGGGGAAATTTCTTTTACTATTTCTGCAAATCTTTCTATTAACTCTGCTTCATCATTTACATATTCTACATAAGGTAAATTTTTATTTTTCTTGTGTGTAATTACTTTTTTGAAATTATCTGAGACTAATGAAATCATTACAATTTCTCCTTCGCCTATTTTGAATTCATCTGTTTCAATATCGAATGCTAAAACTTTTGGATTAAATTCTTCTTTTTTTATTTGTGAAATTGATTCTGCTTTTATACATAAATCTACATTTAATGAATCTGCAATTCCTCCAAATTCTAATGTGTTATCTAATATTTCTCCTTTAATTTCATACCAGTTTAGAGGGTTTAATTTTTTTTCAATTATATAATGAGTTATAAATCCTAAATCGTAACCTCTTCGTTTTTCTATCTCGGGCATCCCTAGTTTATCTGCGATGTCGTGCAAATCTTTGTAATTTGTTGCGAAAATTTTTAGTGATTTTACTTTTTTTCCTAAGAAATTTTTTTCATGAACTTCAACTTTTTCAACTTTTGTTTTTCTTCCTTTTGTGTCAAGTTGGATTTTTTCTATTTTTTCTTGGAGTATTTTTATTTCTTTATTGTTTATTTTTTCTTGTAAAATTGCCCAGAAATATATATCACAAGAATCAATCACGCAAATTCTTTTTCCAGATTTTTCTCTTCCAATTATTTTTATATAATTTCTTCCCTGAAAATCAAAAGAGTCATAATCTACAGGAATAAATTCAATTTTCATAAAGTGTAATATTCTTTTAATTATATAAAAGTTCTCAATGGGAAACCTTAAATATACTTAATTTTTTATTTTTTTATGAATAGAAAAGAATTATTTTCAAGAATAGAAAATTATGATTCTGACTTAGATATTAAAGGAGATAAAGGCGGAGATTATGGACATAGATTAGCAGACGCTTTATCTAGAAATGGTTATTTTAGATTAAATCCCCCTCAAAAAGGGCAAAATTTTGTAAGAAGTTCTTTTCCTCCTTGTATAGATCCTTTAGAGAGAAAAATGTTTAAAGAAATTTTGAATTGGAGAGAAAGAGTTTTGGAGAATCAATAAACTTTTATATTTCTATTTTTTTAGTTTAATATGGGACTTAATATTCGTGAGATAATTCCGCGACAGGAAATTGAAATTTCAGATTTGAAAGGCAAGACGATTTGCGTTGACGCGTTTAATACTTTGTATCAGTTTCTTTCGACGATTAGGCAAGTTGACGGGACTCCGCTGATGGATGATGAGAAAAGAATAACTTCACATTTGTCTGGGATTTTTTATAGAAATATTGCTTTGCTTGAACAAGGGATTAAACTTGTTTATGTTTTTGATGGAAAACCTCCTGAGCAGAAATTTGGGACACATAAGATTAGACAAGAAGGAAGAGAACTTGCACAAGAGAGGTATGAAACTGCGAAATCCGACGAAGATTTTGCTGGGATGAAAAGATATGGAAGTCAGTTGATTAGATTAAATAGTGAGATGATTAATGAAAGTAAGGAGCTTCTTGAAGCGATGGGTATTGTTGTTATTCAAGCGCCGAGCGAAGGTGAAGCAGAAGCGGCTTATCTCGCAAAAATGCACGAAGAAGTTTATGCGAGTGCTAGTCAAGATTATGATAGTTTACTTTTTGCTACGCCGAAATTAATTAGGAATTTGACTCTTGCAAAAAAGAGAAAAACAATTGGAGGGTGGATGGAAGTTAAACCTGAAATTATTGAACTTGAAAAAGTTTTAAATTATCTTGAGATAAATTTAGAGCAATTAATTTGTTTAGGGATTTTGGTTGGGACAGATTATAATCCAAAAGGAATTCCTGGAATTGGACAGAAAAAAGCGTTGCAAATTGTTAAAAAGTTTAAACAACCGGTTTTGATTTTTGATAGTGTTAAAGAACAAATTGAAAATTTGGGAGAGGATAAATTTAATTGGCAAGAAGTTTTTGAACTTTTTCATAAACCAAATGTTTTGAATCAATCTTTTAAATTTGAGAAAGTTAATGAAGATAAAATTAGAAATATTTTAGTTGAAGAGCATAATTTTTCTAGAGAACGTGTTGAAAAACAACTTGAAAGATTGCGTGATATTAATGAGAAGAATAAACAAAAAAATTTAGATAAATGGTTTTAAGAAGTAGTTGTTGCAGTTGAATTATTTTGTCTTTTATTTTGAGCACTTACAGATGTTTTCATAAATTTTAAGAAAGATTTTCCTATTAATCCAACTATAATTAATATAATTCCTATTACTAATATTTCTGCTGCTTCTTTAAAGATGAATAATCCTAATGCAACTAAAAAACCTCCGAGAATATAAAAGAAGTATTTTTTCTTTCCTTTTGGCAATCTTATGAATAAGAAAACTATCCCCACAATTAAAACTAATGGGATTATTGTTAATAGTGCGTCTTCGGAAATTCCTATGTCAAAGAAGAAATTTTGAATATCCCATTCCATTCTGTTTATTCCAAAAATTATCAAGAAGGATAAAACTGCGGAGATAATTGTTCCTGTATTTTTTTGTTCTTTGAAAAATTTTGATAATGAAAATTGAAAAATAAGGAATGAAATTACGAAAATTGCAGAAAGAATTATTAGTGAAGAATCAATTCCACTAAGAATGTCATTTAAAGTTAACGCGTTTACAATCCCTAGAGATAATGTGAAAATAAATGGAATTAAACTCTTTTTCATTTTTTAATTAGTTAATTTGTTTTTATAAATTTTTGGTAACATTTATAATTTTAATTTCTATGTTAATTTATGAGAATGGGTTCATATGATATTTTAGGAAATATTGCAATTGTAAGATTTCCTGCAAAAACTTCTGTAAAAGATAAGAAAAAATTTGCTGATGAAATTTTGAAAATGCACAATGCTATTCGAACTGTTCTTGAGAAAAAAGAAAAAATAAAGGGAAGATTAAGGAAATTGTCTACGGAGTTTGTTGCAGGAGAGGAAACAAAAGAAGTTCTTTATAGAGAAAATAATTGCGTTTTTCGTTTTAATGTCGACGAAACTTATTTTTCTCCGCGATTGAGTAATGAAAGAAAAGAAATTGCTTCTAAGATTAAAAAAGGAGAAGAAGTTTTAGTTATGTTCGCTGGAGTTGCGCCATTTTCAATTGTGATTGCTAAGAGTTCAAAAGCGAAAAAAGTTTATTCGAACGAATTAAATAGGAAAGCAAATAAATATTCTGAATTAAATATTTCTTTAAATAAATTGAAAGATAAAATTGAATTAATTCCTGGTGACGCAAATAAAATTCATGAAAAAATAAAACAGAAATTTGATGTTATTGTTATGCCGCGTCCGCAGTTAAAAGATAGTTTTTTGAAAGAAGCGTTTTTGCTTTCAAAAAAAGGAACAAGAATTTATTATTATGATTTTTGTAAAGAAGAAGATATCAATTTAATTGTGGAGAAAGTTAAAACTGAAGCGAAAACTGCGAAGAAGAAAATTAAAATCTTTGAGGTTAAAAAAGCAGGGGAAATTGCTCCTTACAAAGTTCGTTTAAGAATTGATTTTAAGATTTTATAATTTTAAATATTCGATTTCAGATTCTTCAAGTTTGAGTTCTTTTTGAATTTCTGGATTTGAGTTTAGAATTTTTTTAATGACAGGAAATTCAGACATTGCTCTTTTTTGTCCGATGTGAACATGAGAAGAATATTTTTGTGAAATTGATTTTTTATAAACTGTTTTCTGATTATTGAGCCAGATTTTTAAAATTCTCGACGGTTTTTTATAAGAAATAAATCCCGGTTTTGCATTTTTTTTTGAAGAGGCAATTCCAAAAGTTAAGAAAAAGTTTTCATAAATTAAAAATCTCCAATATTGCTGTTTGTAAATTCTTCCTTTGAAAATATCTGTTTTGCTTAATAAATAATATGCTCTTGCTAATTCTTCATTTTGGTATTCTGCAGGAATGTTTTCTTCCATCCATAGAAGGATTTCATCAATTGAAATGTTAACTGAATCAAAAGCGTGGATTGATTCTTTTGAAGGTTTTTCTTTGAAAATTTTTTTTAATGAATTAAATATATCTGTTTCTTTATTTCTTTCGTCGACGATGATTGGAAAATAATCTTGAATTTTTGAAAATGTTTGTAAATCATTTATTGCCGCACGCAAATCTCCTTTTGATTTATTAGAAAGTTCTGTTAGAAAATCTTCATCTAATTTTAAATTTTCTTTTTCTGCGATTTCTGTTAATACATTTTTTATTATGTTATGATTAATATCTTTCAATGGAACCATTTCGCATTTTTTTCTAAGTTCGCTGAATTTTTTGTTCCAAATATTATTTGCAGTCATGATTAGAGGATATGTTGTATTTTGTAAAATTCTTAATAATTCTGCGACTCCTCCATAATCGGTTTCAGAAACTCCGTCAACTTCGTCGATAAGAATTAATTTATTTTTCTTTTCAAGAGATTGTTGTTCAATTGCTGGTTTTAATATTTCTTGTAATTTTGCTTTGTTTCTAAAATCGCTCGCGTTTAATTCAAAAATTTCTGCATTAATTTCTTTTGCTGTTGCATGAACAATTGTTGTTTTTCCTGTTCCAGGAGGCCCGTGTAAAATTAATGCGTTTTTCTTTTTCCCAAAATTATTTAAAAAATTTTTTACTGTGAATATTGCTTCGTCTTGTCCTTTTATTTCTTCAAGATTTTTAGGGCGGTATTTTTCTGTCCAAATCATTTTATTCTTTCTATCCTTGCTGGTTTGTAATTTAAACAATTTTCTGAATCTGGAAGTAATCCTGGGTTTGAAATAGAACAACCTTTACATCTTCCTAAAACTTTTTCAGCACAAGTTTCTTTTGGAAGATATTCAATTGAATTAATTGCAGTTTCTTTATTTAAAATAACAATTCCTACAGGTTCGTATTCCTCTTTCATCTTATTCTTTTCCTAAACCTGCGAGAACAAAACTTGCAAGCAAGGATTGTAATTGTATAAAAGGATCTGAACCTTCGACGATTCTGAATTCTGCTTCACCTGTCTTTTCTGTAAGTTTGACTTTTATCGTCGGTTCTACTGGGAGATTCCAGATTTCTTTTTGAATTGCTTTTATGACATCTTGTCCTGAAACACTATCTTTTAACATTATGTCTAAAAGTTTTTCTCTTGAACTTATGAAATCACCAGATAGTGCATAATCTAAAACGACTTTTATGTCTCGGGGTTTTGAATTTGCAATTATTGTTGAAATTAATTCAGTTGTTATTACTGGAGAAACCGACGCTGTTGATTGTAAAATATTTATACATCTTCTGCAATCTCCTTCGCAACTTTCGTATAAAATTTCAATTGCTTCTGGTTTTATTTCTAATTTTTCCTGTTCTGCAATTTTTAAAATTACTTTTTCAATATCTTTTTTTTCTAAAAGTTTAAATCTAAAAATCGCACAACGTGATTGGATTGGGTCAATAATTTTACTTGAATAGTTACACGATAAAATAAAACGGCACGTTGCAGAATAATTTTCCATTGTTCTTCTTAATGCTTGTTGTGCTTCTGGTGTTAATGCATCTGCTTCGTCTAAGAAAATAACTTTGAAAGGAACGTCACCTAATGATTTTGTTCTAGCGAAATTTTTTACTTTTTCTCTGACTACTTGAATTCCTCTTTCGTCCGATGCGTTTAATTCTAAATAATTATCTTTCCAGTTTTCTTTGTAGAGCTCTTTTACAACTATTAGAGCCAAAGTTGATTTTCCTGTTCCTGCTGGTCCTGCAAAAAGCAAGTGTGGAATGTTCAAAGAATTTGTTAAAGATTCAACTCTTTTTATTGAATTGTCTTGTCCAACGAGCTCTGAAAATTTAGAAGGTCTGTATCTTTCTGTCCAAATTCCGCTCACCATTATAAAATATCCTTAATTTAACTTATAAAGATTTGTGTAATAAAATAGTTTAATAAAAACTTTGAGAAGAAACTTTTTCTTTACACCAATCTCTTATTTCTTCTAAGAATTTTATTCCTTCTTGAATGTCTTGATTTTGAACTTTGTCTCCTTGAACTATCCCTTCAAGTAAATTGTTTAATCTAAATATCTTATCTGGAAATTTTCTTTTTTCTTCTACAGAAATTGAATTCTGATGAGCATAATCTAGAATATATTCTGTAATCCCTTTTTGATTTTCATATTCATTTGGTTTATTCTGGATAATATTTTGAAAACTTTCAGATATTTTATGGGCATCTTTTATTACAACTATTCTAAATCCTTTGTTCTTTGAATACTTTTGAAGTTCTTTTCTTGCAGTTTCACAGGAAAAACCCAATAAAGAATAATCTGATTTATTTTCCATAAATTTTTTAATAAATTTTGTTTTATAAACTTTTAGAATTACCTAGCTCTTTCTTTTCTTACTTTTCTCTTGTGCTTTTCCTTTCTAAGTCTTTTTCTTTGCCATTTCCATCTCATCTGGTTTTTCTTTTTCCATCTACGGCTTGATCTTTTCATAATTAGGATAGAAAATTTTGGTTTAAAAAGATTTGGTTTATTATCTGCTTCGGACAATTCCTATCTGAGAACCTTTCAAATCTGATTGATATTCTTTTATCTTTCCTTCTTTCCTTAATCGTAAAGATTCTTGGTAAATATCATTATAGATTAATCTGAATCCTGTTTTTCTTACCAAACAGTTTTCTTTGAATAATTGGAGAATTTCATAAATTTCTGCTCCGTCTGAGACATCTTTTGTTCCGAATTCTCCGACTTCTATTTCATGATAAGGCTTAAATTCTGCACCAAAAAGCCTTCTGTCTTGAACATGAACGGTTTCTGTTTCTTCTGGTTTTTGAGTGTAAATTCTATAAGGCAATTTTAATTTTTTTATTAGTCTCATAAAATTTTGATTTAGAATTCCTATATAAAATTATCTATGTTTTTCAACTCCAACTTTTGGACAGAATTTTTTTATTGGACATTCAGAACATTTTGGTGAAATTGGGAGACAAATTGTTTTTCCGAATTGGACGAAAATTGCGTTGAAATCTCTCCAGTATTTTTTAGGGAGAATTTTTTCTAATTCTTTTTCGGTTTTTTCAGGAGTTTTTGTTTGAACCCATCCAAGACGATTTGGAATTCTGTGGCAGTGCGTGTCAATTGGGAGAACGTTTTTTCCAAATGCAAAAGCTAAAACTATATTCGCTGTTTTCGGACCGATTCCTTTTATGCTCATTAATTCTTCTTTTGTGTTAGGAACTTTTCCATTAAAATCTTTTAAAATTATTTTTGAAACGTGTTGTAAAACTCTTGCTTTTTTCTTGTAATGTCCTGATGAGAAAATTAATTTTTCTAATTTTTCTACTGGAAGTTTTAAAATTTTTTCTGGAGTGTCAGCAACTTCAAATAATTTTTTCGACGCTATTTCTGTATTTTTATCTTGAGTTCTTAAACTTAACAAACAGGAAATTAAAATCTTGAATGCTTCGGGATTGTCACGCATTCTGTTTAGAGTTGTTTTTGTGTGAGTTGGATAAACTTTCTTCAGAATTTTTATAATTTTTTCAATATTATTTTGCATTTCCCCATCTTGAGACTAACAGAATTCCAATAACTCCTATGAATGTTATAATTGTTGTCGTTATAAAATTATTTTTTATTGGACTTAATTCTGAAATTTTTGTTATCCCTTCTGTAATTAAATCTCTCCAACTTAATGCCATTAAAAAACTGAACGCTGCAATGATTGCTGTTACAATTGATTTTTTTAATTCTCTTTTAAATCTTAATGCAGAATCTTTTGCTCTTTTTTTAATCATTTCAGATTTTGTTAATTTTTGTTTCATTTTATGATTTCTCCAAATGTCTTTTTAAAAATTCCTGCTGCATTTCCTTCGTCGGTATCTATTTGAAAAGAAAGACAAAAAGTTGGTTTCACTCGTACAATTACATTATCAAAAATAATTCCTCTTTTTCCTGAAATTTTTATTTTTATAATTTGATTATTTTTTATCTTTAATTTTTTTGCTTCTTCTTCTGAACAATGTAAATGTCTTTGTGCAATTATGCAAGGAATTTTTAATTGTCCTTTTGGACCGCGAACTAAAATTTTTGTTGTGTTTTTCAAATCTCCTGAAACTTTTACTTTTGGTAAAGGATTTAATTTTAAATTATATGCGTCGGTAATTGATATTTCTCCTTGTGAATTTTTTCTGAAAGGTCCAATAATTCTTGCGTTTAATTTTTGTTTTCCCTTTATCATTTCAATAATTTTATCTGATGCAAATTCTCCTTTTTGAGATAATTTTTTTAAGAGAGATAATTTGGTGTTATTTCCAAATAATTTTTTAAAATCTTTTTCAGATAGATGAATATGTCTTGCTGAAATTTCTACTAGTATTTTCATCTTAAAACCTCCAAGACTTTTTCTAAAGCCATTTTTTCTTCGTTGGTTTGTTTAACTAGAATTTTTATTTTTGAACTTTTGGACGAGATTATTTCTGAATTCTTTTTATTTTTTTTATCGTCAATTTTTGCTCCGACATAAATTAAACTTTTACATATTTCTCTTCTTACTTTCGGCACGTTTTCTCCAATTGCTCCTGTAAAAATTAAATTATTTAATCCCCCCATTGCAGAAATATATGAACCTATTTTTTTCATTATTTGATATTCAAACATTTCGTAAGCGAGTTTGCAGTTTTTATCTTTGCTTAATTTTGTTCTGATGTCTCTAAAGTCATTATATCCTGAAACTCCTTTTAATCCGGATTTGTTTGTTAAAATTTCTTCAACATCGTAACCTTCTTTTTGTAAGAAAAAAATTATTCCTGGATCGATTGTTCCAGAACGTGTTCCCATCATAATTCCTTCAAGAGGGGTAAATCCCATGCTTGTATCTATTGGTTTGCCGTCGATAATTGCAGATATACTTGTGCCAGAACCAAGGTGACAGACAATTGTTTTTCCTTTTAAATTTTTAGAAACAAATTCATGTGAAAGTCCGTGAAATCCGTATCTTCTTATTTTAAATTTTTTTGAAATTGTTTTTGGAAGAGAATATATCTTTGTTTTTTCTGGAAGTTCTGAGAAAAACATTGTATCAAAAACAGCATATTGATCTTTTTTATATTTCTCACATAATTCAATTACTTTCAATTGATTAGGGTTGTGTAATGGTGCAAATTCTGAAAATTTTTTTATCTCATTTTTTATTTTATTATTAATTTTTTCGGGGTGATTTAATTCTCCGCCGTGAACAACTCGATGTATTATTAATGAAATTTTTTCTGGTTCTATTTTTTTAAAAATTTCTTTAATTGATTTTTCATAATCTTTTTTTGTTTTTAGTCTTTCATATTTTCCAAATTCTAATATTTTTTCTCCAGAAAATAATTTATATTTTATACTTGAACTCCCGACGTTAAAAACTAAAACTCCCTCTTCTTTCATGAATATATTAATTATTTATTCTTTTTAAGTTTGGCGTTTTTTAAGTAGTCAAGGATTATTACAATTCCTAAAAGAAAAAAATCAGCGATGATAAATCCTAGAGAAATCTTATTTTGTAACATGTTTTTGAATGTGTAAAGTATAGGTTCGTAGAGAATTAATAGTCCTACAACAAATGCAAGTCCGAAAGTTAATAAAACAACGCCTGCGATTGCATCTTTTACTTCTCCAAATTCTTTGTTGTATCTTGGGGAAATTAAATCAATTAATTTTTCAAAACTTGTGTTGAATAATTCTAAAATGATTACTAGTGATGAGACAATTATTATTGTGATTAAATATATTTTTGAAACTCCTAAAATTAATGTTGTAAAAATTGCGAGGGCTCCTAAAATTATTTGAATTTTTAGATTTCTTTCTTTAGCAATTCCTTTTAGTAATCCTTTTGTTGCGCATTTTGCACTTTCAAAAAAACTTATTTTTGTCATGTCCGAATTGACAATTGTTTGTTTATAAGAGTTATGGAGGGAAAATTTTAGAAAATAAAATTTCTTTTCACTCAATTTTATAATTTTTTTATAACGCCCCCGCCGAGATTTGAACTCGGGTTGCCACCGTTCTCCTAAAAAGGAATGCTTGTCCTAAGAGGGCGCGGGTTTATTATCTCAACGACTAAAACCACAGCATTTGAGAGGGTGGAGTCCTTGGCCTCTAGACTACGGGGGCTTAAATGTTTAAGCTATTTTTAGTTTAAAAAATTTCTCATCGCAAAATTTTAATAGTCCGAAGATAAATTATTTATATAGCCCTATAGTACAGCGGTCAAGTATATCGCCCTCTGGAGTTGTGATTTATCGCACTTTCGTTAAAGAAACAGAGAGAGGCGGTGACCCAGGTTCGAATCCTGGTAGGGCTATTTTTGCAATCCTTTATTAAATTAGAAAACTATTTATATTTCATATTATTTTTATGTAAATGGATATAGGATTTATTTTATTAGTTGGAATTGTTGTGGCAATTATGATTTATATTGGACTTGGAATTAAGAGTCATCAGCACAAAGGAATTGCTATTTTACTTATAGTTTTTTTATTGCTTGCAGTTTTTGCATTTAATGCAACTTTTGGTGGAAAAGATGTTCAGATAAAAACTGTTGGTGATGCTGTCGACGCTGTCAAACTTTATTTTTCGTGGTTTGGATTATTTTTTGAAAATATTAAAACAGTGACGACGCAAGCAGTTAAAGTTGATTGGAAAAATAATGAGACAACATAATATTTATAAAGTATAGTTCGTAATATATATTATGGTGAAAAAAAAGGTGAGAAAGACAAAAAAGAAGCCTGTTGTCAAGAGAAAAGTTTCTGTTAGACAAACTAAGAAAAGGAAATATTCTCTTCTTTTAAAGAATTTACTTATCTTTGTTGTGTTGGCTTTAATCTCTCTTGTTTTTGCTGAATTTTCTTCAAATATATTTTTTATAAATTTGTTTGCTGTTTTAGCAGTAGTATTTGGGTTTATTGCAGTTGCATTTTTTATAGTATTTTTAATATTAGCATTGGTAAAAGCATTTTCTAATAAATAATTCTTTATAAAAATAATAAGCCTGTGCTGAGAATTGCACTCAGGACCTCGACATTACCAATGTCGCGCTCTTACTAACTGAGCTACGCAGGCATGTTTTGGAAAAGTAATAATCTGTTATAAATTTAGTGTTACATAATTTTAAAAAGTTCTTTTATAACCCTATTTTATGGAAGAAAGTGAACTTGCAAAACTTAAAGAAGATTACAAAATTTTTCAGGAAAAATATTTTTTGCCTAACTTTGAGGAGTTAAATAAAGATTTTCAAATTGAAAAAATTGCAGAAACTGAAACAGATTTTCTTTTAAAAGAAATTCGTAAATATATTACTGATAAATTTTTTAATTATTTGCGGTTTATTGAATCTTTAATTAATCCTTCGAACGCGCCGATGTTTGTTTTTGCAATTGCTAAGACACTTGGTACTTCTGAAAAAGAAAAACTTGCTGAGATTTACAAAAAGATTACAAAAATTGAAATTGATTTTATTAAATTAGATTTGGATTATTCCGAAGAAAAAGAAGCAGATTCTATAAAAAAATATTTGCAATTTTGGAGAGAAATTAAAAAAGAACTTTCTGAAATTATTTCGGTAATTGAAAATAATCTTGATAATAAAAATGAAGAAAATACGAAAGGTTATTTTGGATAAATTTTTATATTTAGTTTTCTAAATTTTATAAATTAATTTATTTTTTCAAAAATTTCTTCTAAATTAACTTCAAATAATGATACTGGCATTTTTATTTTCCAGTTTCTTAAAATCTTTGGATGAATTTCTCCGATGAAACCGATTGTTTTATCTTCTAATTTTATTTCTGCAGTTCTTCCGTCAATAAAATAATTTGGAACTTTTTCTGGTTCTCCAATTTTTATATTTATATTTATCATTTTAAAAAGATATTCTAAAATTTGTCTAATTTCTGTAAAATTAGATGGTGTGATAGCGAGAGCTAGATTTTCTGTTTCGTCGGGCGTGAAAACTTTTCCAATTTCAAAAATTTTCTGAGGATATTCTGAATCAACATTCTCTGAAAGAACTTTCATTAAATAATGAGTTAAATCTTTTCTTAAAATTGTGAAATCTGTTTTTGAATTTTCCACTTCGATGACTTTCTCTTCGGGAGTTATCATATTTTTGAATTGTTCTCTTTTCGTAGTTAAGTGATAATTTGAAACTTCAATAATTTTCATTCCCGAAAGTATTTCTCCAATTTTTCTTTTTATTATTTCTTTCTTGTTTTCTTCACCAACTGTTGATATTTTCGGAATTTCTGGAATAAAATTTTCATATCCATACGCAATTGCAATATCTTCAATTATATCAACTTCATGTAAAATATCTGTTCTCCATGCAGGAGTTTCTATATACTTTTTATTATAATCGTGCCCCATTTTTTCTATAAAATTTTTTGTTTCTTTTTCTTTAAGTTCTATTCCTAAAAGTTCATTAACATTTTGTTGATTAATTTTTATTTTCTCTGGGTTTAGGTTTGGTGTTATTTTTTTATCTTTATAATGAAGTTCCATTTGATAGATTTTCCCACCCATATCTGCGAGATTTGTGACAATTATGTTTAAACATTTATTTAGTGATTCAAAATCAAACCCTGAACATTCTACAAAAACATCTTTTGTTTCTATTGTTACTTTTCCAGTTTTATGAGAATTTATTATTGGAGGCATACTTAAAACATTTTTTTCAGCGTCGATAAAAACAGGGAATTTTGCTTTTCCTGCAAGTAAATGAGCATATTCTCTTCCAGTCGGATGCCTCTGTAAAATTTGTAAACCTGACATTTCTCTTTCTGCTTCAAGTGGAATAAATTTTATTTTATCTGGTTCCATCGCTGTAAAAGTTATTGGAAGTTTAATTTGTTCAAGAGGATAAATCCCAATTGCAAGTTTTTTTCTTTTTCTTCCTAATGTTTGATGAAGTTTTTCTTGAATGTCAATCATTTCTTTTATTTTCTCGTCGTCAAATTTAAGTCCTTTAACAATTGCACAAACAGTATATGGACGAATATTTTTCAAAGAAGAATCTATTTTTATTTTGTAACCTTTTTCTGGTTTATGAACTTGGTATTTTTTTAATCCTGTTTTTTTCCCTAAGAATGCAAGGAAACTTCTTTTGAATCCGTGATAAGAAAGCAAGTCAGGACGATTTGGAAAAACTTCAATTTCTATTTCATCGTCGTCAAATTTTTCTAAAGGAGTTCCGAACATTGCGATTTTATTTTGCATTTGCTCGTCTAATTTTCCTATTTCTTTTTCAAATTGTTTTCGTGGAAATGTTACATTAGCCATTATTCTTTTATCCTCTCAGCGATTTTATTTAATTCTTCTGTTTCTATCGGTTTTCTTTTATTGCAAATTTCATCTGGAAAATTAATTGGAACTAAATGAACATGAACATGTGAAACCCCAAATCCTTCTACAATAATTCCAATTCTTTTTGGATTCAATTTTTCTTTTAATAATTTTGCAATTTCTTTTGCTTTTAACATTAATTCAGAATATTCCTTGTCTTTTAAATCAAAAATGTAATCTGTATGTTTTTTTGGAATTAATAAAGTGTGTCCTGAGTTTATCGGATTCATATCTAAAATTGCAATATGTTTTTCATCTTCCCAAACTTTCACTGCAGGAATTTTTCCGTTTACAATTTTACAAAATACACAATTAGTCATTTTGAATAAACTCCTTTATTTCTTTCATGTTTTTCTTCAACTTTTTCACTAAATTTGTCATCTAAATTTACTTCTAATTTATTTGCTAATGCTAACAAAGTGTAGAGAACATCTGTAATTTCTTCTTCTATTTCTTTTCCATCTCCTTCAAATTTACTTTTTTTTCCACCAAATTTTATGTTTACTGCTCTTGCTAATTCTCCAACTTCTTCGGTTAATCTCGCTAACATTGATAATTCTTCCCAATATCCTCCGTATTGTTTTATTGTATCATCGACGATTTTTTGTGCTTCTTTTATTTCCATTTTATTTTATCCAAAATTTCATTTTTCTTAGTTGAGATAAATTGTTTTTGTAAAGTTCTCGTAAATCTTTTATTTCATAATAATCCATAATCATTCTGTCAAAACCAGGGCCCCATGCTAGGACTGTCATTTTTTCTCCGAGTAAAGGGATTGTAACTTCTGGACGGAAAATTCCTGCGCCGCCAAGTTCAAACCAGATTTTTTTTTCTGGATGCCAGACATCGATTTCAACGCTGGGTTCTGTGTAAGGAAAATATGAAGGACGGAATCTAATTTTTTCAAATCCCATTTTACCAAAAAATTCTTTGAGATAACCTAATAAATTTCTGAAATTTAATTTTTCACCGACGACAATTCCTTCTGATTGGTTAAATTCAAATCCGTGACTCCAGTCAACAGTTTCATTTCTAAAACATTTTCCAATTGCGAAAAATTTTGCAGGTAAATCTTCTTTTTTTAATTCTGTAAGTTTTTTTGATGAGATTGCTGTTGTATGAGTTCGTAAAACCATTTTTTTTGCTTCTTCTTCCTCCCAATTATATTTCCAACCTTTGCTGTTGTCAACTCCTTTTTCGTGGCTTTCTTTTACACTTTTGACTAATTTTTTATCTGGTAGTTCTGTTTTTTTATTTATGAAAAATGTATCTTGCATTTCTCTAACAGGATGATCTTGTGCTGTGAATAATGCGTCAAAATTCCAGAAAGAACTTAATATAACATTTCCGCCCATTTCTTTGAAACCCATTTCTGTCCAAATTCTTCTTGCGTAATCTGTTGCTTGATTTACAAAATGTCTTTTCCCGCCATTTATTGAAGGCAGAGGAGAAGTTACATCATATCTTCTGAATTTTTTCCCTTTCCACGCTGACTCTTTTTCAAGAATTTTTGGAGTTATTGCTTCAATTAATTCTCCTACTTTTTTCCCTGATTTTATAATTTCCTCTCCCAGTTCTGTAACCTTAATATCAACAATTTCTTCTTCTTTAATCTGGACAATTCCTTTTCTTTTTTCAAGAGATTTTAATCCAAATTGTTGTTCTGGTGTGAGTAATTCATAATCTATTGGTATTAATTCTAAAAATAATTCTTCTAAACTTTTTTTTGCAATTTCCTCACCTTTTCCTTCTAAAGTTATCTTTTCATTTTTAATTTCAATTAACGCT
Source organism: Candidatus Woesearchaeota archaeon (assembly GCA_964517885.1). Classification (GTDB taxonomy): domain Archaea; phylum Nanobdellota; class Nanobdellia; order Pacearchaeales; family GW2011-AR1; genus RBG-13-33-26. The sequence goes on along the minus strand of CAZFCT010000008.1, from coordinate 822 downwards.
TTTTTCTTTAATGCTCCAATTGATGCTTTGAATTCATCGTCGGAAAGTCCGCTCTGTTTTTGTGCTCCGTCTAGTTTTATAATCTTCTTTTCATTTAACAAATTCAATAATCTTCTTTCTGGAAGTCCTTTATTTTTGTATAATGCTCCGTTAACTCCGAGTTCAACTATCTTTTTTTTCTTATAAGAAAGATTTACAATTCCTTTATTGCTCAAATATTCTAATGCTCTTAGTGTAGCTGTTCTGTCGAGTTTCGCGTTTTTTGTAATCTCGTTAATATCTTTTTCTTTCAAATAAGGAAGAATCTTTATTTCGTTTGGACTTAAAGAATCTATAATTTTCTCATTAACCATATGATTTCTAAATAATTTGCATTAAAAAATGTTTTTACAGTGTTTTTATCATCCAAGTTGGCATTCCGAGAACTAAACCTAGAGATTTTAAATCGTAAATATTTCTTTTTTCTTTTACTGAGATAAATCTCATTTTTAATTTATTTTTGTTACAAATTTTTATATTTTGTTGAACTCTTGCGAAGATTCTTGCTTTTTCCTTTTCGCTTGTTTTTATTATCTCGTCAAGATTTATCCCGATAATTATTTCTTTCTTTTTTGCTAATTTTGCAAGAACATGATTTAATCCAGAGTTTCTTTGTTTTTGAAAATCCTTTCTTTTTTCCATATCTAGAAGAAGAATATGGATTTTTTCTTTTTCAAGAATTTTTCTGTTCAATTCGTCGTCGTTAGAAGTGAAAATTATTTTTTTATCTGAATTTTCTTTTATGAGTTTTCTTGCTTTTTCAAAGTTTGTTTCTGAAATTAA
>CAZFCT010000007.1:13206-20174 GCA_964517885.1 Candidatus Woesearchaeota archaeon | reverse complement strand
CCTATTTTAGAATAAATAATCCTAAGAAAAATAGTTTTTAAATGTTATGCGAATTATTCTTCTGCCCTATACCTAAAATCTCTTCTTACACTTTTTGGCAAAACCACAAAATTTTCACAATCTTCTTTGATTGCTTTTTCTAAAAATAATAATTTTTCATCGCTGTTCATGCTACAATAAATTTCATAAGTTTTCTCAACTAAAGAATCTCTTTTTAATGGTTTTTCATAATCCATTTAATAATTTAATTTTCAATTCTTTAAAAAAATTATTGTGATTAACGAGCAGAATCAGCTTGTTTTTCAGATTCGTTTTTCTTTCTTAATGAAAAACTTTCTCCGTTTCCTTCCGACGCTAAAATTATTTCTTCTGCAAGTGCTTGAGTAATTGTTTTCTTTTTATTAAATGCTTTATCTGAAGCACCTTGTGTAATCCATCTCAAAGCTAAGTTAACTCTTCTCAACGGAGAAACATCAACTGCTTGAGGATATCTCGCTCCACCATATTCAATAACTGTAATTTCATCTCGCGGTGTTGCGTTTTCAATTGCTCGAACAAGAACTGCAACAGGATTTTCTTTAGTTTTCTTTTCAATCAAATCAAAAGCCTCAAGGACAATTTTCATATATTTAGAATATTTTCCTGTCGCGTTACCTTTGATAATCTTGTGTTTTTTTCCTCTGTGTCCTGAAACTGCAATTCTATTCATTAATCTTTCAACAATATTTATTTTTGATTGAGCAAATTTAGCGCACGCATTTTTTCCGTGACTTTTCAAAATCAATTTTGGTTCAAGATTTATAACTGACTTCAAACCTAAATCTTTTACTTCAATTTCTGAAATATCATACTTGTCAAATATCTTAAAATTTATTTTTTGTTTTTCTTCTGTCATTATCTTCTACCTTTCTCAATCTTTCCCAACCACAATCTTGACAAAGGTTGATCATTTACTTGAATAACTTGAAATCTAACTCCAGGAATATCTCCTTTACTTCGTCCCTGTTTTCCACCAATTCTCTCAATCATAACTTCGTCGTGTTCATCAATAAATTTCTGTGCTAAATTTCCTGGAATAAACGCAGTAACTGTTCTACTATTTTTTTTAAGTTGAACTTTGCAACATTTTCTCATCGCTGAGTTTGGCTGCTTCGCTTCTTTCTGAACTTTCTGAAGAACAATTCCTTTTGCCTGACTCGCTCCTTCTAACGGATCTGACTTCGCATAAAGGTCAAGAGTTTTCGCTTTATAATTAACATCTTTCCATCTAAACTTAACTCGTTTCTTCATTAATTTCTTCGCGTTTTTTAATCCCATTTTTCCTATAATTTACTTGAGAATTTGATTTATAAAACTTTCCGATTATTTTCAAGCGATTGATTTATATTATTAATCATTATTTCCCTAATATCAATTCCAAATAATTCTAAAATTAAAAATATGATTTCTTTTATTAAAATATAAATTAAAATGAAACCAAAGATAATAATTAATCTTTGAACCCAATTCGGAAGTTTTTTTAGAAAAGAAAATCTTCTTATTGCATATTCGTTTATTTTTCTATAAAGTTTTCCTTTTAACAAAATTATCAATATAAAAAATATTCCAAGAACTAATAAAAAATAAATTGAAAATCCAAGATAATAAAAAAGACCCAAAAGTATTATTAAATAAATAAATTGAAAAATTAATTTTTTATTCATCCAAGATCATAGAGAAGATTATTTATAACCTTATGCAATTCTAAACTCTTTACCAAAATAATCATTAACAATTTTTTGCATTCATTTGACTTGATTGGCGAATGAACTAAAAATTTTGTTAGAAATTTTTTGGCTTTGCTGCAGAAAAATTGTTCCTATTTATGCAATTCTAAACTCTTTACCAAAATAATCATTAACAATTTTTTGCATTTCAGTTAATCTTTTTTTATCTCTTCCAATTAACGCCGCTTTGTTTTGTGTTCCACCAGCATTAAGAATTATCTCTTTATCTGTAATTTCTAAATCTTTGAATGTAACTGGAGAAACAATATTTTCTATAAAACTTTTTGCATCTTGAATTCCTATCGGAAGCGGAATAACTCGAATTCTTTTTCTAATAATCTCATTCATCTTTTTCAAGTTTCTTGCATTCTCTCCAACAGCTTTCATTACAAAATTTTTCGGAACACAAAAGATTAACATATTATTATAATTAATACAATATCTCGTGTTTATTCTTGTTATCTGATTAAATAAATTCAGATGTCTAATATCCTGCATATTAATTGTACTCACCATGTTATTAATCTTGTAAAATTTTTTATTTTATAAAGTTATATGTTATAATCTTTTTAGATCTAAAGTAAGATTTAATGTTTTACCTCTCAGTGATTCCAAATCTTTTTGCATTTTATCCTTCACTGACAATGCCTTAGGAATTTCAGAATATTTTTTATTAATCTCGTCGACGATAATTTTAACTTTTTTCTCTGTCTCTTCATAAATTTTTTTACATATACAAATTTTATACCCCTCACTCCACAAAGAGTTTTCTTTATTCAATAAAGAATTATAATTTTCCAAAAGGTTCAAGACAACAACTGTTCTGTCCATAAATTCCATCGCGTCATTTATTTTATCATTCAAATTCATTTTATTCTTGAATTAAATCAACTTATAAAAATTATTGTAATTTAGAAAGGTATTCCTCTCTCAGAAGCAAGTTTAATTACAAAAGAATATCCTTTCTTTGTGACTAAATATTTTCCCAATTATATAATTTTTTTAAAAGTTATGGATAAAATTTAATCTATATACATCTCTGCAATTTTTTCTAATTTTACAAATCCATTTTCTAATGAACTTTTAATACTTCTAAAAAAATTATTTCCAGAATATTTTTCATCAATCTCGTCGATAAAATTACCAATTTCTCTTCTTCTTTTTTCTAAAACAACTTTTGCAATCTTTCTTTTATACCAATACGAATTTGAATCTTCAAATAATAAATTATAATCTCTATTAAGATGTTCTCGTTCTATATTTGTTCTAATTACAAAATCAATTATTGTATCTTCTTGTTGTGTCAAATTCATCTTTTTATTTCAAGTTATTTATTTATAAAAATTATTATTCTCTGAAAATTCTCCTACAACTCCTCCGTTAAAAATTAAATAATTCCTAACTTTGTATTCTGCTTCAATACTTAAATTTCCCTTTAATCCCCTTCTTTCAACATATTGTTTAAATTCTTTAAAATTTTCAAAACCTTTTTTTAATTGAACCTGAACAGAAAATTTTTCCCATCTACTTTTTGGTTTTCTAAATTCTACAGAAAAAATATTCTCATCTAATTTTTCAATTTCTTCAATTTTTTTCACTAACCCAATTCCTTCTTCACCAATTCCAAGAGAATTTAACATTCTTGTTTCAATTTCCATTCTAAAATTATTAATCAAAATTATTTAAGGATTATTGTAATAGAAAATTATTTAGAAAATTTATTTATTTGTATCTTCTACAATTTTCTTTTTTGCAGTTTTTTTATCTGACTCTTCTTTTACCAAAGGTCCAATAACTTTAACCAATAATCCTGGAAGTCCTGTTCCGACAGGAATTGGTTGATTTAACATAATATTTTCTATAACTGAAATTAATTTATCTTTACTTCCTTTAATTGTTGCGTTGATAAATTGTTTTCCAGGTGTTTCAAAAGTTGCTCTTGCAAGTATCGAAGATTTCTGTGCAATAATTCCCATTCTTGTAACTCCTTTAACTTCTCCAGAATTTGTCATAGCATCTGAAATAAGTTTCAAATGTCTCTCGTTAATATCAAGTCCCTGAGTGTTTATAACTTTGTAAATTTCGTCCATAAGTAATTGTCTCGTAGCTTCAATACCAAAAATATCTGCCATCTCATAAAAGTCATTTGAAAGAATTCTATCTTTGTCTACTTCTTTCATTTCAATCATTTTTTTCAAATTAGTTCCAAGAGTATAGATAACAAAATCCTTATCTTTCTTAACAATTAATATCTGCTTAATTCCCTTAACACCTGAAATAATTGTTTTCTTTAATTTTTCTTTCAATTGATAAATATCTTTAAAACTAAATTCATCTGCATTAAGTGTAATTGAATCGCCTTTCTCCTTTGCTTTAAATCCTAAATCATTTAATCTATCGACGACAGTTTTAATTGAACTGTGTGTTCTTCTTAATCCATTTTTATCAATTACAATTTCTATTAATTTATTACTAAAGTTTAATTTTATCTCTGATGCAATTTCTTTTAATGTAACTTCTTTAATTCTCTCTGCGAAAACTTTAGCATCTTTTTCATTGTTAAATTCTTTTTTCAAATAAATATCCATCTTTGGTGAAGAAGGTTTCTTTCTCGCATCAAATATTTCAATTAATCTTGGAAGACCCATTGTAACCTGCATTTCTTGAACTCCCGCAAAATGGAATACATTAAGTGCCATCTGTGTTGAAGGTTCACCAAAAGATTGCGCTGTTATAATTCCAATTGCTTCTCCAGGAGAAACTTTCTCTCCAGTATGAAGTTTTGAAACATCTAAACCGTCGTCGCCATAAATAAATTGTATTATATTATTATTACTATCTCTAACAGTTCTGTCATATTCTATTCTTAAATCTTGTAATGCATTTGCTAATCTTCTATACAAATATCCTGATTTTGGAGTTCTCAACGCCGTATCCATAAGCGAATCTCTTCCTGTAACTGCACCAAAGAAAAATTCATCAGGACGCAATCCTTTAATGAAAGAACTTCTAATAAATCCTCTTGACTTTGGAGATAAATCTCCTTGTTTGAAAAATGAAAGTGTTCTTTTATTGTAACCAATATCAATTCTTCTTCCCCACAACGCCTGCTGTCCGACACAAGACGCCATCTGGGTAATATTCAAAATATTTCCTCCACCACCAGATTTAATCATAGGGTTAACTGAATTTCCCTCTGGAAAATTATCTTTTACAATTTCCCCAATCTTTGTTCTAACTTCATTTAATACCTGAAGAATTTTAATTTCTCTAGATTCCTCGTCAGTCTTTCCAGGAATTATTTCAAGCTCGCCTTTATTATATTGTTCAATAATTTCTTCTGTTTTCTTTTCTGCTTTCTTAACAATTTCTTCCCCAGCGTCGATTGTCTTTTTATCTAAATCAAAATCCTCTACAGAGATAGAAATTCCTCTATCAGATAAATATCTAACCCCCAAATTGAAAACATTTCTAATTATATCAAAAGTTTCATTTGTTCCAATTTCTTTTTCAAGAACTTTTATGAATTCTCCGTCCTCACTTCCAAATAAAGTTTTGTTAATTTTTCCTTTTACAAGTTCTCCTTTTTTGATTTCAACAGAATCATTTATGTAATCTAATTTTGGAATTAATTTTGAAAAAATTTCTGAACCTTTGACATTTTTCTTTGTAATTTCTCCTTCAATTCCTGATTTAAATAAAAGTTGGTTTGCTTCTTCTCTTGTGAATTCCTCGTCGCTAAGTAAATAATTTCCTGTAATAGCATCACCAATACAACCAATTAAATTTGTGTTATTTTTTGGAGAAATTAAATTTCTTTTTACATCAAGTAAAATTTTTGCTTCTGCTCTTGCTTCTTCTGTTTGTGGTGAGTGAATATTCATTTCATCTCCGTCGAAATCAGCATTATATGGTGCAGCAACAGCAGGATGTAATCTGAAAGTTCTTCCAGGTAAAACTCTAACAAAGTGAGCCATTAAACTTCCTCTATGAAGAGATGGATGTCTGTTAAATAAAACAACGTCCCCATCTTGTAAGTGTCTCTCAACTTTATACCCCTGGATTAATTCATTTATTATTTCTTCTTTCAAATCTTCAGTAATCTTTTTTCTTTTTCCATCTGGTCTGATAATATAATTTGCACCAGGATATTTTTCTCCATTTTCAACTAATTTTTTTAATTTTTCAATATTCAAATCTGTAACACTTTCTGCAACAGTTACAATTCTTGCAATTTCAAAAGGAATTCCAACTTCATTAATTGCGATTGAAGGGTCTGGAGAAATTACTGTTCTACCAGAATAATTAACTCTTTTACCTGCAAGATTTTTTCTAATTCTCCCTTCTTTACCCTTAATCCTTTCCATAATTGTTTTCAAAGGTTGTCCACTTCTATGTCTTGCTGGAGGAATTTTAGCGACGCTGTTATCAAAGAAAGTTGTAATATGGAACTGCAATAAATCCCATAAATCTTCAATAATAACTTCTGGAGCACCAGCATTCAAATTTTCCCAAAGTCTCTGATTTGCACGAATAATATCTGAAAGTTTATGTGTTAAATCATCTTCACTTCTTTCACCAGATTCTAAAATTATCGACGGACGAACAGTTACTGGAGGAACCAAAAGCATTGTAAGAATTGCCCATTCAGGACGACAAGTGTTTGTATTAATTCCAATTTTTTTCAATTCTTCATTTGGAATATTAACTAAAGTTTCTCTAATCTCCGTCGGGAATAATCTTGTTTTTCCAATAAAGAAACTTGTTGGTTTATCCAATTTAACTTTCTCATGAATAGCACCACAGTGTGGACATTTTTTCGCGTCCTTTGCTTTCTTCGCTCTTTCTGAAGGAGAATATTTTTCTAAATCTTTATCAGCTAATAATAATTTTCCACAATCTCTACAGAAACATCTCAAACCTAATTCAATTAAAGGAACATATTTCAAATGAATTACAGGACGAGCCAAATCAATACTTCCAGGATGTCCTAAACATTCTTTCAATCTTCCACCGCAAGTTCTACATCTTACTCCGGGGTCAATTGCACCCAACCGCAAGTCCATCAAACCACCGTCGACAGGATAACCATCAATGTTATACAATTCTGGTGTAACTATTTTCGCCGCAGATACTTTCTTAATATCTTCAGGACTAAATAAATTAAATCTTATTTCTTCTACACTTTTTTTTACTGGTTTT
>CAZFCT010000007.1:9529-13106 GCA_964517885.1 Candidatus Woesearchaeota archaeon | reverse complement strand
TCATTTTATTCGTATTTATTTTTTAATCCAAATGTTGTATGAATATGTAAACCTTGCAATTCTTCAAGCAACAATTTGAATGCGTATGACATTTCAACTGGCTCGATTTCTTCGCTTCCACACATTGGACAAATTAATTTATTTCTGATTGTGTCATCGACAGCAATGCTTCCACATTTGTTACAAACTGGAAGAACTACTTTATCTGAATCATATCTTTCTTTCAATAATAATGAAGCTCCGTGAGCAACAAGTGCTTCCTGTTCCATTTCTCCTAATCTCAAAGCACCACCTCTGCTTCTTCCTTCAATTGGCTGTCTTGTTAACAACGCAACTTTACCAGAAGCTCTTCCGTGCATTTTGTTACCAACCATATATTTCAATTTCAAATAATATAAATTACCAACAAAAATCTTTGATTCCATTTTCTTTCCTGTAATTCCATTATACATTGTTTCTTTTCCGTCGAATCTGAATCCTAAACTTTGTAATTGTTTTTCAAGTTCTTCTTTTGTCTCTCCTGAAAAAGAAGTTGCATCAACAGGTTCTCCTCTTAAACTTCCAACTTTACCAGCCAATAATTCCATTAAATAACCAACTGTCATTCTCGACGGCAAACCGTGCGGATTGAATATAACATCTGGACGAACTCCTCTTGATGTGAATGGAATATCTTCCTGCGGAACAACCATACCAATAACTCCTTTCTGTCCGTGTGAAGTTGCAAACTTATCTCCAAGTTCTGGAATTCTCTGGTCTCTTGTTCTAACCTGAACAATTTTATTTCCTTCAGAATCTTCTGTAATAAAAACACCGTCGACAGTTCCTTTTTCCTCTTGCCTCATTGAAACAGACGATTCTTTCTTTGTTCTAACAGAAAGTTCCCTCGCTTCTGACAAGAACTTAGGCGGAGACATTTTTCCAATCATAACTTCTCCCTCGCCAACTTGCGCTTCTGGATAAATAACACCATCTCCTTCTAAATGTTTGTAACTTATTTCTGTTTTATATCCAGAAGTATCTTTATCTGGAATTGCAATTTCATCTTTCAACCCTCCAGCATAATTCATTTCCAAAGCAGAATAAGGACGGAAATAAAAACTTCTTCCAACTCCTCTGTCTAAACTTCCTTTATTGAAAACCAACGCGTCTTCCATATTGTAACCCTCATAAGTCATAACAGCGACGACAAGATTTTGTCCAGCAGGATAAGTATTCAAAGTATCATAAACAAAACTTCTTACAATTGGTTTCTGCGGATATTGTAAAACTGAAACATCAGTATCTAAACGACATAAATAATTTGCAGCATACATACCAAGTGATTGCTTTTGTGTTTTACTTCCTCTATTTAAACGTGAACTCTGATCGTGATTTCCATAAGGAACTAAACTTGTTACAACCCCAAACAAATCCATAGGATCAATTTCCAAATGCGTGCATTCAGGATTTAATTCCTCTTCATATAATGCAACCAAAGAATTCTCTTCCTCAGACGCATCAATATATTCAATAATTCCTTGTTCAATTAAATTATTCCAATCTAATTCTCCTTGTTCAATTTGTAATTTCTGTTCATTTTTCAATTTTGAAATTCCATTATCTGCAATAATCAAAGGCCTCAAAACTCTTCCAGGTTCTGTTGAAATAAATATAATATTAAATTCTGGGTCATATCTAACACTCATCTGAACAGGAAATTCTCCAGCCCTTCTTTTCTCTCTAACTTTTTTTACAAAATCATTTGCATTTTTTGCACTTCCAATAAAAACTCCATTAAAAAATATATCACTTCCTTCAACACCTTCTTTATCCATTCCAATTGATTGTAAATCTTTAGTAAATTTATTTTGTTCAAGTTCAACTCTCGTCGATATTTTACTCATTATTGCAAGATTTTTTCTCAATCCAATTTCTGTTCCTTCTGGAGTTTCAATAGGACAGAATCTTCCGTAATGAGTTGGATGCAAAGTTCTTGCTGGAAAATTTTCTTGTGATGAATCTAACATAGATGCAACTCTTTGTAATTGTGAAATTGTCGCAAAATAATTTGTCTTGTCCATATTCTGAGTAACTCCACTTCTCTCTCCTGTCCAACTTCCTGTTGCAATAGCTGACTCAACTCGATGTGAAAATAAAGTTGACTTTGCAATAACTTTTATAGAAAAAAACTTTTTTCTCTTCGCTGTTTTCTGGATTGAATATTGAATATCTCTAATTAAAATTCCCAAATTAACTCTAAATAAATTAGCAAGTAAATCCCCAGACAATCTAACTCTTTTATTTGAATAATGATCTTTATCTATTCTTAATTTAGGATTTTCTTTTGCAATTAAAAATTGTTTAACTAATTTACAAATTGTAGTTGCTTTATTCATTCTATCTTCTTTTTTATTTCCAATATGTGGAAGTAAATATGAATCAATTCTTTGTTTTATTCTGTCAAGAATTTCTTTTTTTGTTCCTTGTAATCCTGTCTTTTCTGCAATGAACATCATCGCATCTTCTTTCGTCGCTAAATTTACAAATTCATAAAGATTAACAATAACATTATCTGTTTCTTTCCCAATCTGTTTTGCGATTTCTGATTCTTTCACCATTCCCAATGCTTTCAAAAGAACAACAATTGGTAAGTCCTTAAATCTGCTAAAAGATAAATCAAGTAATCCTTCTTTACTTTCAGAAATTGTTATTGGAATTCTGTAAGTTCCTTTCAAAGAAAATAATCTTAAAGTTAAAATTCCTTTGCTATTTGTTTCAATGAATGGTTGATTCTCTGCTAAATCTTCAGCCATTGTCATAACTCTTTCATTTCCATTGATGATAAAATATCCTCCAGGATCCAACGGGTCAGAATAATTTTCCATTAATTCTTCGCTTTTCATTCCATAAGTATTACATGCTTTGCTTTTTACCATAATTGGAATTCTTCCAACTTCAACAACTTCAGAATCAATTTGGTCCCCACGTTTAACTGTTATTTCTAATGTAATTGGTGCAGAATAAGTCAAGTTTCTTAATCTCGCTTCATACGGCATAATATAAGATGAACTTCCGTCAGCCTCGATAACTCTTGGTTTTTCAACCTGAATCTTCCCCAACTGAATTTCAAATTCCTCATTATTAATTGTTTCAGAAATCTCATTTACAATTTCTTGCATTCTATGTTCAAGGAATTCATTAAACGAAGTTATATTTGATTCAACTAGTGAATGTTCCTCAAGATATTTTTTTATTATTGTATGATTATTTTGCATTTAAAATTTCCTAAATTTATTTTTATTACACAACAACTCTGTAATAAACTCCGCTTTTTCTTTCTATTTTAATTATATCTCCGACGCTGCAACCTTCTGGTAAACCCGCATCAGTAGAAAATATTTTTGGTATTTGTGCTTTAGAAACATTTAATTTTTGCAATAGTTCGTCCGCTTCTTTTTCATTTAGTTTTGTGTGTTTTGGTTGAAGAATATGCATTTTATAATTTTAATTCCAGCATTAGCATGCCTAAACTTTTAACAACTTTGGAATAATAAAAAACAGCAAAATTTAGTTTAAAAATGTTTTGGTAACCTTC
>CAZFCT010000007.1:0-9429 GCA_964517885.1 Candidatus Woesearchaeota archaeon | reverse complement strand
AAATTTTTTCAATCTATTTTCCAATTCATCACTTTGCATTGCACCAACAAAACTATCAACAACTTTTCCATCTTTTAATAAAACAAAATTTGGAATTGAACTAACATTAAATCTTCTCGCGAGTGATTCGTTTTCTCCGACATTAACTTTTCCAAATCTTATTTTTCCAGAAAATTTTTCAGAAACTTCCTCAACAATCGGCCCCATCATCACACAAGGCATACACCACTCAGCAAAAAAATCTAAAAAAACTAAACCTTGTTTTGCAAAATCATCAAATTTCTTTTCACTTAATTCAACAACACTTTCCATATTTATTTAGAACTTCAAGATTTTATAAAAGTTTTTATTTATACTTTTGAATTTCTGCTCTTATCTCGCCTTCTCTTTGTGCCCAAATAGATTTATGCATTTCTTCGTTGTAATTTGGAACAACTCCTTTAACTAAACCACAGCATTTTTTGTAATCTGATTCAGGACAAAATCCGCCGTAATGACATTTAGGTGCAATTAATCTTTTAACATCGTCGCCAATAATTTCACTTTCTTTAATTAACTCCATTTCTTTTCCAGTTATTGCTCTCATTTCCGGTTCAACAGTTCCAACACATTATCTTAATGAGGCATAACCCGTCGTCAAATTATACAAATCAAAATTTTTGATAACAGGAAATTTAATTCCGCGAGGAACAATTCCAATCGCATCACTTTCAGAAATTCCAGCATTTACTAATTTATCATAAGTGATAATAGAATCAATTGCTCTTTCCCGCCATAAATCATAATTTCCTTCATCCCCTTTTACAGAATTTGGAACAGAAAAAAATTCACTTAAAGATAACAATCCTAAACAATTTGATATATCCTCCATTGCTAAATAAATTGAACCAACATTCTGTGACAAAGTTCTGTGTCTTTTCACTTCTCCCCAAACTCTCCAAGGAGTATTCACAATTGTTTGAACATTTATAGAATCGTTGTAATCAGCGACGATATCTTCAAGTTCTTTCAAAGAATCTTTCCAATTATTTCCGACATCTTCAAATAATTTTTTTCTATTTGACAAATATTTTCCTATTCTCTCGTCTCTTAAATCTGGCAGAGAATCTGTTTGAGAAATTATTTCAGGTTCAGGATAAAAATTTCCCTTTTCAAAAACTTCTTGTGCCCAAGTTGTTCTATGATGAAAAATATTTGGATTAACATTGCTCGCACGAGGCGCGTTTTTTCTCGATTCATATACAACCCCCATTCCATTTTGATGAACAATTTTTTCCAACTGCGCAATTATTTCCCTTCCTTCTAAAGGCATATCATCAGGATTGCTTTCTGCAAGTTTTGAAAAATAAACTAAAGTTTCAATGGGCACAAATAAAAATCCGCCTCCGCTATGACTGTATTGAACTATTTTGCTTGCTTCTTGTTTTGGAACTCCATTATTTTGTAATGCTTCGTAAGCTTGAATATTTTTTTTTGAAACATCAAGATAAGCGTCTAATACTTTTCCGCCCTTGTCTGCAATTCCTTTCGGAACAACAATTTCTTCTTCTGAAATTGGAACTCTTCTTCCCGACGGCATTAATGCACTTACATAAGTTGCACTAGTAAAAATTGAATCAACAAGTTTTGAACAATCTCCTTGCATAATTGTCCAGAATCCCATTGAGGTTGACATTGACGCGTGTCCTGCACCGACGGATTTTATAATTGCCTTATCTCTTTTATCCTGAAAATCAATCCCTTCTTTTTTTAATTCAATAACTTCATTAATAAAATTCATTCCTTTGAATGTAACGCCCGCAGCGCCGTAAACTAAATCATCTGGAGAAATAACAGTTTCATTTTTTTCTTCATCAATTAATTTTACTGTCGGTCCAAAAGAAAGAAAATCAACTTGCGGTTCAATTACTCTTACCATATTATTTTATCTTTTTTGATTTTATAAATATGAAAGTAACTCAAACATATATATTGAATTAAAATTTTCCAGTGCTACCAAATCCGCCATCGCCACGAGCTGTTTCTGAAAGTTCATCAACTTCTTCAATTTCTGCAGTTTCAATTTTTTGAATTAATAGTTGCGCAATTTTCTGTCCTTTTTTAATTTCATAATTCTCCGACGACAAATTTACTAAAATAATTTTATATTCTCCTCTGTAAGTATGTTCAATAACTCCGCCCATTGTTTTAATTCCTTTCAAAGCAATTCCTGATTTGTCCCAAACTAAAGAAACATAACCTTTAGGAAGTTCAATTGACAATCCTGTTCCGACGAGAGTTCTATGATTTGGTTTCAAAATAAAATCTTTTTCAACAGAAAATAAATCCATTCCTGCGTCGCCAACATGAGAATATTTTGGGATAATCGCGTCAGGATTTAATTTTTTTATTTTTATTTTTATTTTATTATCTAAAATCTTTTCTTCTGATTTAATTTTTTTATTTTGTTTTTTCATCTTATTTGTAAATATTGACTGAAGCAGTATCTTTCAATGTGTCAAAACATTTTTCCAAATCCAGTTCTAATTTTCTTACTTTAACATTTCTTGCTTCAAATAATTCTTTCGCTAATGCACTTGGTTCTCGATATTCTTTAAGATAAACAATTTCACTAATCCCGTGATTAACTATCTCTTTTGCACAATCTGCACACGGATAATAAACCGTGTACAATGTCGAACCATGTGCACGGTCTTTTGAAACTTCACTTAACGCGTTTACTTCTGCATGTAATGCAACACACTGTCCAGAACCTTTTACTTCAAATTTAACTCCATATCTTTTTTTTCTACATCCAAGTTCCAGACAATTCTCAATTCCCTCTGGTGCTCCATTATATCCTTCCCCAATAACTCTTTTATTTTTTACTATAACTGCTCCTGTATGCAAAATCTCACAACTTGAACGAGAAGCAATTGTTATTGCAGAAAGCATATGTTTTTCATCCCAGGTTAATCTTTTTTCTTTCCAACTCATTCCATAAAAAATTAATTTTCCTTTTTAAGAATTTATATCTTTAAATTTCTATTTTAAAATAATTTTCTTTGCAACATCTTGTATTCCAGTAATAATAATCTTACTTCCTTTTTCTAAATCAACAAAATCCCTATTATTATCTGCTACTAAAATTCCAGGCCCTCTTGTAATTTCAATTTCTATTTTATCTTCGTGATTTATTATTAAGCATTCTTTATGTTTTGTAATATTATTGAATGCAATCCCAATTCCTTTTTCAAAATCTTTTCGCGTTATCGAAGAGAAATATGCCTTTGAACCATATGGCGTAGAAATCACAATCCCATCTCCAATAAATTCTTCAAAATCTTCCTCATTTATTTTCAACTTAAATCTTATTGCTTCTGTCGGAAGATTATTCCTTATTACAATATCATTAATCCCAATTAATTCCCTTGTCTCCCCATCTTCACAAATTGCCTTTAATTTTTTTATTTCTTGTATTTCATATTTTCCCTTCTCAAATAAATCAATTACTTCTTCAATATTAAGATTACAACATAATTGGCATGTCTCACTATCCCTTAAAAGTATCTTCGGGATTCCTGGAAATCTTCTTTCTGCAATCAAAAAAGTTCCATCTCCCCCATACGCAATAATAATATCTGGATTCTCTTCAGAGTATTCAATATTTTTCTTATAAAGGATTTCTTTAAGACAATTTATTTTTTCAGGATTTTTTCCGACAATATTTATTTTCATTCTCTAACCCCCACTTCTTCAAAATATTTTTCAGCAAGAGGTTTAAATTTTTTTAAATAATCTCCAAAAACATTTGGTTCTTGATTAAATGAATTGTCTATAAATTTTCCGTGATTTGCAAAACCTTGGAGAAAATATCTCTTCGGCTTTTTATTAACAACCTTCAAAATCCATTCATACATTTTTTTTAATTCATCATCATCATGATATCTTCTTATTACAGTTGTTCTGAATTCATATTCAACTCCACTATTCACAATTAATTTTATTGTTTCTTCAAGTTTGTTAATATCAATTTCAACGCCTGCAACTAAATCATATTTTTCTGGAGAAGCTTTCAAATCCATTGCAACATAATCAACTAAATTTTCAGAAATAAATTCTCTTAATCTTTCGGGATTAGTTCCATTCGTGTCTATTTTTACAGAATAACCTAACTCTTTAATTTTTTCCAAAAAATCTTTTTCGAGCGTCAATAAAGGTTCTCCCCCCGTAATACAAACTCCTTCTAATTGTTCTTTTCTTTTTTCCAAAAAATCTAAAATTTCTTTTTCAGAATATTCAATTTCATTTTGTTTTAATACCAACTCAGGGTTATGACAAAAACCACATCGAAAATTACAACCAAACAAAAATAAAGTACACCCTATTTTATCAGGATAATCTATTAAACTTAATTTCTGCAATCCGCTTATCTTCATTTTATTCTTCTTGTTTTTCTACAGCAAAAGTTTTTCTGTCTTTCCATTCTGCCTGTTTTCCGTCGTTCCACTGCTGTACAGGTCTTATGTATCCCACAACTCTGCTATAAACTTCACATTTGGTTTTCATTTATTAATTCCTCCTTTTCTGTAACAGTATCAATTTCTCTTTCTGCTTCACAAATCGGACAATATTCATGTTCTCCAGCAATATAACCGTGAATAGGACAAATTGAAAAAGTCGGCGTTATTGTAAAATAAGGAAGCTTGTAATTCTCAGAAATTTTCTTTACAATTTTTTTAACAGCAGGTTTGTCTATTCTTTCCCCGATAAAACTATGAATGACTGTTCCACCAGTATATTGTGTCTGCAATTCATCTTGCAAATCCAATACTTCAAATAAATCTTCAGTAAAACCTACAGGAAGTTGCGTTGAATTTGTATAATAAGGTTTAGCATTTTTTTCTTGAAAAGATTTCTCATTAGCCACAATTATTCTTCCAAATCTTTTTTTATCTATCCTTGCAAATCTATAAGAAGTTCCTTCAGCCGGCGTTGCTTCAAGATTGTAAATATTTCCAGTTTCAATTTGATATTCTTCAAGAATTTCTCTCATAAATTTCAAAACTTTTAATGCAAAATCTCTTCCTTTTTCTGTAGTTATATTTTCACCTAACATAAAATTCATAATACACTCATTCATTCCCAAAAGTCCAATCGTTGAAAAATGGTTCTTCCAATATTGGTCAAATCTTTTTTTTATATTTCTTAAATAAAATTTTGAATAAGGGTAAAGTCCAATGTCAGTATATCTTTCCAATGTTTTTCTTTTTATTTCTAAACTTTCTTTTGCTAATTCCATTAAATCTCTAAGTTTTTCAAAAAATTCATTTTCATTTACAGAAGTAAAACCTAACCTCGGCATATTTATTGTAACCACACCTATTGAACCTGTTTGAGGATTTGCTCCAAACAATCCACCCCCTCTTCTTCTAAGTTCTTTTT
This sequence comes from Candidatus Woesearchaeota archaeon, assembly GCA_964517885.1. Taxonomy (GTDB): domain Archaea; phylum Nanobdellota; class Nanobdellia; order Pacearchaeales; family GW2011-AR1; genus RBG-13-33-26. The sequence goes on along the minus strand of CAZFCT010000007.1, from coordinate 4,005 downwards.
GATCCAACCTTAAACGACAACACATACTTCTCGCATCTTCAGGGTTCATATCTGAATTTATAAAATTAGAAAAATAAGGAATTCCATATTTTGCAGTCATTTCCCAAATTAAATCATATTCTGGATTATCCCAATCAAAATTTTTTGTAATGTTATATGTTGGAATTGGAAAAGTAAAAACTCTTCCCTGCGCGTCTCCTTCAAGCATACACTCTGCAAATGCTTTATTTATCATATTCATTTCATTTTGGAATTCTGAATAAGTTTCTCTCTTCGGGAACCCGCCAATAATCACTGCCTCATTTGCCATATACGACGGAACTTTCAAATCCATTGTAATATTTGTAAAAGGCGTTTGAAACCCAACTCTCGTCGGAACAGCAAGATTAAATAAAAACTCCTGCATTGCTTGTTTAACTTCTTTATAATTTAAATTATCATATTTCACAAAAGGAGCAAGAAGTGTATCAAAATTACTAAATGCTTGAGCACCAGCAGTTTCTCCTTGCAATGTGTAAAAAAAGTTTACCATTTGTCCCAATGCTGTTCTAAGATGTTTTGGTGGTTTTGATGAAACTTTTCCTGGAACTCCAGTAAATCCTGTTATCAACAAATCTTTCAAATCCCACCCAACACAATATGCACCAAGAGTTCCCAAATCATGAATGTGCATTTCTCCAGATTCGTGCGCCTCGCGAATTGCTTCAGGATAAACTCTTCTATTCCAATAATTTGTAATAATTTTCGTAGCAATATAATTATTCAAACCCTGAAGTGAAAAACCCATATTAGAATTCTCTTTAACCATCCAATCATTCAGACTCAAATAATCATCGACAGCTTCAATTGTATCAAATAAACCTTTTACTTCTCTCAGTTCCTCGTGACTTTTTCTATAAAGAATATATGCTTTTGCAGTTTTTGCATGTCCCTCTTCAATAAGAATTTTTTCAACAGCATTTTGAACAGATTCAACTTCTGGAATTGCATTTTCATTATTTTCCTCACTTAATTTTTGAATAACTAATTCTCCAAGATGTTCTGCCTTTGATTTATCATGCCCACTGACTGCTTTCGCAGCTTTCCAAATTGCTTCAACTATTTTTTCTTTGTTGAACGGAACAACACTTCCATCTCTTTTACGAATTTTTGTTATCATCTTAAAATTTGTAATCGGAAATTTTATATTATAATTCCCTCATTTCTTTTTTGAAATCTTTTATATCTTGAAAATCCCTATATACTGATGCAAATCTTATGTAAGCGACATTATCAATTCTCTTTATTTTTTTCATAACTAATTCTCCAATCTCCGAAGTTTTAATTTCTTTTTTTCCTCTTTTTCTAATTTGTTCTTCAATTTCGTTAATCATTTTATCAATTTTATTTTTTTCAACAGGACGTTTTTCAAACGCGAGATTAATTCCGTTTTCAAGTTTTTCTCTGTTGAATTTTTCTCGCCGTCCATCTTTTTTTATTACATACAAATCTTCCCGCGAAATCTTTTCGTATGTTGTGAATCTCTTTTTACATTTTAGACATTCACGTCGCCTTCTTATTCCCTCAGGAGATTCTCTCTTGTCAGTTACCTTTGTTTTTTTGCACGAACAATATGGACAATTCATTATATACAATATGTTGTATACTCTCTTTATTATTTATCAACTAATTGTATACAACTATACCTAAAAAATTAAAGACTATTTAAATATTCGTAACTACTTTTTGAAATGACAATAACATACAAGATTTACACGGGAACATAAAATATTTAAATAAAAGATAACTGAATTATTTATGTATGAATACTTAAATCAAATTTCTGAAAATCTTGGAATTTCTATAGTGTTCATTATCTTTATTCTTTTTTGGTCTTATGCTTGGAAACTTCTAGCTTTATGGAAATCTGCAAGAAAAAATTCTCCAGCTTGGTTTATAATTTTAGCATTAGTAAATACCGTCGGTATTTTAGAAATTCTTTACATCTTTATTTTTTCAGAAATGAAGAAAAGTAAACCTAAAAATAGAAAATCATCAAAGAGAAAAAAATAATTATTAACTAAATTCTTTTAAACTTTAGTTTAATTAAATTAAAATGGAAGAAGGAAAAAAATCTTTGAGTGAAGAATTATCAAATAGATGTAAGCATTCTTATTTAATAAAATCTAACAAAGGTTATATTGCAAGGTGCGAAGGAGAAAAAGGAACTAATAAATCAAACCCTTTTTTATTTTTAGGAGAATCCTGTGCTTGTGTTGCAACTGAAATTTATTACGTTAATTCAACACCCCACATAAGAATTAATTTGGATAACATAAATGCATGCCCCTATAGAAACTATTGGGATTAATTATTTGTTCATTAATTTACACATTTTACAAATCTTATTTTTTGAAGGTTCCCCACAAATTTCACAATAATTTATCTCTCCAGATTCTCTTTTAATTTTCCCAGAAACTTTCTCAAAATTTTTTATAATGTTTTCTTTTTCTTTTTTTGTTAGGGTTTCAATAAATTTTCTGATCTCAACTCGGTAAGATTCTTCTCTGTAAGGACAAATTCCTTTTAAAAAATTTAATTTATTTTTTTCAGCAAAATTTTTTATCTCTTTGTTTTCAAAATAAAATAATGGTTTCAATCTTGGAATAAATTTTTTGTCAGAAATATTTTTTGTCAAAATCCCCGACTTAATTCCCAAACTTAAATTTCCTTTACAAATATTTAACAAAATAGTTTCTGTCTCGTCGTCGAGATTATGCCCTGTCGCAAGATAATCTACTTTTAATTTTCTCGCTTCGCGATTCAAAATCCATTTTTTAAAAACGCCACAAACAGCACAATGATTTAATTTCTCATTATTTTTCCAAAAATATTTCATTCCTTTTCCCTGTTCTTTTTTCAAATTATAAATATGAAATTTTATTTTTATATCATTACAAAATTTTTTAATAAACTCTAAACTTTTTTTGCTGTAATCATCAACACACAAGTCAATAAAAATTCCTTCTATATTATACCCTAATTTTTTTAATAAATATGCAGTTGTTACAGAATCTTTTCCTCCTGAAATTGCAACTAAAATTTTGTCTTTTTTATTTATTTTATTTTTCTCTAAAATTTCTTCAAACTTATTTTCAAATTTCATATTCTATCTAAAGGACTTTCAACTTTTTTAATTGATGCTTGGGAAATCTGAGTATAAATCTGAGTGGTTTTAATAGATGAATGTCCAAGAAGTTTTTGAATAATTCTTAGGTCAGTTCCACTTTCTAAAAGGTGTGTTGCAAAAGAATGTCTAAGTAAATGAGGATAAACTCTTTTTTTAATTCCCGCTTTTCTTGCAGAATTCTTAACAACCTCTACAATTGTTTTTTTAGTTAATTTACCTCCTCGGTTAGATTCAAATAAATAATCTCCAGAACTCATTTCCAAATAATTTTTTAAGTTTTCTTTTAAAGAAAATGGGATTTTTACGAACCTATCTTTTTTGCCTTTTGCTAATTTAATTTTAATTAAATCCTCTTCAAAATTAATGTCTTGTTTTTTAAGATTAATAATTTCAGAAACTCTTAATCCAGTTCCATATAATAATTTAATCATCAACTTATGTTTTATATTTGAGGTGTTTTCAATTAACTTTCTTATTTCTTCAATTGTTAAAATATTTGGGATTGTTTTATTTCTTTTAGGGTTTGGTAAATCTAACCTTTGAAAAAGAATCTCTTTAAAAAAATATTTTAGTGCGAATACATTATGTCCAACAGAGGCGGGTTCATTTATAGATAATTTTTTCAAAAGGAACTGTTTTGCACTTTCTTGATTAATTCCTTTATCTTTTGAAAACTCAAGATATTTTTTAATCTGATTTAGATAAGATTTAATTGTTTCTTTAGAATAATTTTTTAGTTTAAGATTTTCTTCAAGTTTTTTTAATAACCCCTGCATAAAAGAATGAGTAATAAAAATTATATAAAAGTTACTAAACATCCCTTAAACAGATATTAA
>CAZFCT010000006.1:1172-22311 GCA_964517885.1 Candidatus Woesearchaeota archaeon | reverse complement strand
TGGAAAAAATATTCTGCAATACCTTTTGAAAGAGTTCAGAATATTGATATTCGTCGAGGTATTTTAGCTAGAATGTTGGGTTTTTCAACATTAAATATTCAAACTGCGGGTTATCATGTTGCTACACAAGGGGGAGTTGTTTCAGAAGGTTATATTCCAGCTGTTTCAATTAAAGAAGCAGAATATATTAGAGAATTTTTAATTAAAAAAATTGGAACTAAACAAGGGCTTTAATTTCTTAAAGTTTAAATAGCGTTTTTTCTTTTCTTTATTATGAAACCACAATTTTTTAGAAAAGTTTTGAAAAATGGGATGACTGTTCTTTTTGAGAAGAGAGATTTACCGATTGTTTCTGTTGCGTTTGCAGTAAGAAATGGAGGAATAAATGAAACTTTAGAAGAGAAAGGAATTTCTCATTTTATAGAACATATGCTTTACAAGGGAACTCCGACGAGAAATTCAAAACAGATTGCAGAAGAAATTGAAAAAAAAGGAGGAGAACTTAATGGGTTTACTGACGAATTAGTTACAGGTTTTTGGTGTAAAATGCCGAGTCATCATTTGAATGTTGCGTTAGATGTTCTTTCAGATATGATTAAAAATCCTTTATTTGACGATAAAGAATTAGAAAAAGAAAGAAATGTTATTTTTGAAGAAATTAAGATGAGGCGAGATATTCCGCAAGTTTATGTTTTGGATAAAATACAAAGTGAACTTTACACTGGAACTCTTGGAAAAGGTTTGATTGGAACTTATGAAACAATGTCTTCTATTGGTAGGGAAAAATTAATTAAAAAATTTAAACAAGTTTATACTCCAAATAATCTTATTCTTTGTGTTGTTGGTGATGCTAAATTAGAAGATGTTTTGAATTTTGTAGAGAAAAATTTTGGAGATGAAAAAGGGAATGTTCCTAATGTAAAATTTTCTTTGAAAGATAGTGTTAAAATTGAAAAAAGAAAAGGGATTGATCAGGCGAATTTAATTTTTGCATATCACACTCCTTTATCTTCAAATAAAAAAAGTTATGCTGCTTTTGTTCTCAATACTTTAATGGCTGGAGGAATGTCGTCGAGACTTTTTTCAGAAATTAGAGAAAAGAGAAATCTTGCTTATGCTGTCAAAGGGGATTCAGATATTTTCAAAAAATTTTCTCATAATTTGATTTATGTTGGAACAAAAAAAGAAAATGTGGCGATTGTTAAAAAATTAATTCTTGAGGAATTTAAAAAAGTTGTGAAGGACTTTTCTGAAAAAGAACTGAACCAAGTTAAAGAACAAATTATTGGAAATTATCGTATTTCTATGGAAGATTCTCAAACACAAATGGTTAATTTATTGATGCACGAGATTGACGGAGATGCAAGGGAATTTTATATGTTTGAAAAAAAGATTAAGGAAGTAAAATTAAAAGATGTTAAAAATTTGGCGAAGATAAAGAAGTATAGTTTTTTTGCGTTAGTTCCTGAAAAAGATTAATATTCGTCGTTGATAATTTTGAAAATATCTGCTTTTTTTCCAATTTCTTTTTGTAATTCTTCTAATGAGGCATTAAAAATATTTTTCATTGTCTTAAATTTTTCTAAAAGTTTTCTTGCAGTTTTTGGACCAATTCCTGGAAAACCTTCTAAAATATATTGCATTTGTTCTTTTTTGTTAAAACTTTTTTTTGTTACATTTAAGGGAGATTCAGTTTCTTTTTTTCTCGCGAGGACATAAATAAATTTTGCAGTGTCTTCTGCGTTCTTTGTGAAAATAATTGGAATTTTGTGCTTTAATAAAATTGAAAGAAGAAAACCACGAATAGAATTCGCGTTCATTCTTTCTGAATTGTCTGAATAAAGTTCTTGTTCTTCAATCCCTTCAATTAATAATAATTTATTTTCGTATTGCTGGAGTTCATCAATTTGTTTTGATAAATGTCTGTTTATCATCGACGTTATGAAATCTGAAACTGTTTTTCTTTCGATAGCAATATTGTTTACCAAATAATCTCCAACTTTTAATTCAAGAAATTCTACTTCAAATCCAAGATGAATTAATTCAGATGCAACCATTGAATTTTTTTCTCGATAATCAATTAATATTTTTTCTTTTGGTTTTTCCTTAACTTCTATTTTTCTTGATGAAAAAATATTGTAAATTTTCTTTTGATTCATTTTTTGAAATATTCATTTATGTCTTTTTGTAAATTTAATTTTCCCTCGGATATTTCTCCTTGGATTTCTTCAATTGCTTTGTGCATTCTTTTTTCTTTTGCATTTGCAACATAATAAAATGTTTCATCTCGAGTTCCTTTTGCAATTAACATAATTAATTTTCCAGCCATTAATCTTGCAGTTCTTCCACTTCTTTGTATTTTTCTAATTGCAGACGGAACTGCTTCATAAAAAATTACCATGTTTACTTCAGGGATATCCAACCCTTCTTCGCCGATGGATGTTGCACATAAAATATTTATTTCTCCTTCGGAGAAATCTTCAATCATTTTTTTCTGTTCTTTCTGATTCATGCCTGTGCTTCCTTTTTCTGAAGTTTTTTTTGCTTGTCCAACAAAAACAGCAGATTTTATTCCTTCAATTTGGTTTAATTTTTTTGAAATTATTGTTGCCGTATTTCTAAATTGTGTAAAAATTAAAATTTTCATTTTTTCATCTTTACTTTTTTCTAAGTCAATTATTTTCACAAGTTCTTCAATTTTTGGATGTTCAATTCCTCTTGAACTTAATTCATTTGTTAAAATGTAAGCAGAATTGAATTCGTAATTTCTTGTTAATTTTATAACCCCTTTACTTTTTTTGTCTGCTGCTTGTTTAAATAAATCTTTCATATATTCTCTGAAACTTTCTAGAGTTTGTGTTTCTAAAAGTTCTAAAGCGTGTTGGAGTTTTATTGCGCTTGCACACGATGATGCTGAAAGAAGATAATTATAATTTTTATTTCCTTTTGAAATTGCTCCCATTATTTTTTTTTGAAGTTGAATCAAACCAGTTTTTGAATAATTACTCCAGAAAAGTCCGCGAGTTTTTAATTCGTCAATATAATCATTGTAAATTTTTCTTAGTTTTTTTCTTATTTCTTCAAATTCTTTTGGAAAATCAATTACCTTTTTTTCAAATTGTAATTCTTGTAGATAATCTTTAACATCGTCGCTGTCGCGCGTTTTTACTTCTACTTCTTCTATTGAAAGATTTTTACAGATTTCTTTTATTCTCGTTGAATCACTTCCTGGAGATGCAGTTAATCCGACGATTCTTGGATGTTTTGCTTGGCTCTTGTATCTATTTGCGATGAAATTATAATCATAATTTTTTATACATCTGTGTGCTTCGTCTTCTATTAAAAGTGAAACTTCTTTCAAATCGTAAAGATTTTTTTTTAAATCATTTGCAATACATTGGGGCGTAGAAAAAATTATATCTGTATTTTGCCAAATTTTTTTTCTGCTTGCCGCGTCGATGCTTCCTGTAAAAATATTTATTTCTGCGAATAATTCTGGAAGATGTTTCTTGAAATAATTCATATTTTGTTCGACAAGGGGTTTTGTTGGTGCAAGAAAGATGATTTTTTCACTGGGGAATTTTTCCATTCGGTTAATTGCTAACATTAAAGAAATTAAGGTTTTACCTAATCCTGTTGGGATTACAACTAGACAATTCTTTTCAATACATTTTTCAAAAATTTTTTGTTGATATTCTCTGGGGGTTATTCCTTCTAAAAATTTCATTTTGAGAATTTATACTATAAAAATTGCAAAGAGCATTCCGATTAAAATTAATGATGCAATAAAACTCCAAATAATTCTACTTCCGAAAAAGATTTTGTTTCCGTCGAGTTCTGAGATTGGTAACATGTTAAAAAATGCGTAATAAATATTTAATCTTGAAAAGAGAGGGAAACCTAAAAGATATCCAATTATAGAAAAAATTAAATTTATTATTATTCCTGATGCGGCAATTAATCCGATGTGATATTCTGTAATTTCTGAAAAAGTGTATAATCCGTGACGTCGTGCTCCTCTAAAAATTCTTGGGCTAACTTCAAAGATTAATGAAGCCATCCAGAAAAATGCAGTGAAAGGGAAGAAAATTATTTTTATAATTACTGGGAGAATTGCTCCTGTTGGGAAATTTTTTAATCTTCTTTTTCTAGGGAATAAGGGATGTTTTCCTGTTCTCCAAAGATCTATTTCTATTTCTGAGTCAAGGTAAAACGCTGCAATTTTTTTTGCAAAAATATTTCCTAAAATAATTATAGAAAAAGAAATTAATGCAAACAAGAGATTTTTCCAATTTTCAATTATATTAAAAGATATATTTGATAGAACTGCAAATAAGATTATTACAAGGGAAATAATTAGAATCTCTTTTTTTTTAAACATGATTTTTTTAGTGTTGTATTTTTTATAAAGGTTATTATTTAGTTTAGTTTATATTTTAGATGGTAAATTTCATTTTACCAAAGGAAAAATTCTGAGAACTTTTATTTATTGTGAATATTTAATATATTTTCAAAAGAGGTTGAAATAAATTCTTTCAATTCAATATATCTTGGATTATGGAAAACTATTTAAATAAAGAGTTGTAAAATTAGTTATGCGGATTAAAAAAATAAGCGATGTTATTGGAACGAAGGTTTACACAGATGGTGGAGATTTCTTTGGAGAAATTGAAGAATCAAATCTTTCTGATAATAAAATTGACGGTTGGAGAATAAAGGTTGGAGGAAGTGTTATATCTATGATTGGTGGTGCAAGAGGCGTTATAATTCCGCATCAATTTGTAAAAGCAATTGGAGATGTTTTCTTAATAAATAAAGCGGCTTTACCAAATCCTGATTCTTCAATAGAGGAAATCCCTGAAGATTTAGAATAAAATGTCTACAGTTACTACGCTTTTGCAACATGAGATGGTATCAGAATTTCTATTACCTCTTTTGTTAATTTTTTTTATATCTTTTGCAGTTCTTGAAAAAACAAAACTTTTTGGAAGTGAGAAAAAACATCTTAATGCTTTGACTTCTCTTGTAATTGCTTTAATTTTTGTAGGTGCAGTTTATCCTCGGATTATCGTAAGTAATTTAATTTTATTTCTTTCAATTGCTAGTGTTGCTGTTTTTGTAATTTTATTATTATGGGGTTTTGTTTACGGAGAAGAAAAAGAAGGATTTAAACCAAAGCCGTGGATGACTTGGGTTCTTGGAATTGGATTAGGAATCGCATTTTTATTTGCATTAATTTGGGCAGCAGGAGATTGGTGGGATAAAGTTCTTGATTTCTTGAAAAGTACGACTGGAAAAGCGATTACAACAAATGTAATTTTTATCTTGACAATTGTTATTGCTTTGGTTGTCGCCTTAATGAAAACAAAGAAAGATTAGAAACATATTTAAATAATATTTTCTAAATGTTAATATGTTTAAAGAGATGATATTTTTACAATCGCAAAGTGTTTTTTCTAGCGGACAAATTGGAGAATTATTAAATGAATGGGAACAGGCAGGAATTTTTAGTTATATGCTTCCTTTTCTTCTGATTTTTTCTTTAATTTTTGGATTGTTAACTAAGATTAATATTTTTGGAGGTAAAGACGATAAAAACAAAGGAAAAGCAGTTAATGCGATTATTGCTGTTGCTGTTGCTTTGATGGCTTTGCAATTTGATATTGTGTCTGTTTTCTTTGCAGAAATTTTCCCACGAATGGGTATTGCATTATCTATAATTTTAGTTTTACTAATTCTTGGAGGATTATTTATTCCAACAAATAAAGAAAATAATTGGTTCCTTGTTGGTTTATCTGTGATTGTCTTTATTATAATTGCCGTTGTTGTTTTCAATTCATTTAATGCACTTGGTTGGGCAACGCAATTTCCTTGGCTTATGACTTTCTTAAATAAATATGGTTCTATACTTATTTTTGCTGCAATAATAATTGCAATTGTTCTTGCTTCTCGTGAAAAGAATCCAACAAAACCTAAAATGGAAAATGCTCTTTCAAAACTTTTAGGTGCTGAATAAGATTTATCTTTTTGTACAATTAAAAAAATATTTATTGAAAGGTTTTTTCTTTATGTACATAAAATAAATATTTATAAAAAATTTATTTTTTCTTAGAACTCTTTGATGCCTCTTTTCCTTTTGGCGAAGAAATCATTTTTGAAAAAGAATCTTGCATCATTGACATTTCTTTTTTTATATTTTCTAAATTATTTCCATAACTTCCAACTTTTTCAAGAATTGCAATTTGTAGTTTGTCAATAATTGTTTCTATTTTTTTTAATCTGTTTGAAAGATTTTCAAATTTATCTTGTAATAAAATTGTTGCTTCAGAAGAGGATTCTGCTAATTTTTGTGTTTTCTTTATTTTTTCTGATGCAACTTGATCTGCAATTTCCATTATTAAATCTGTATTTGAATTTGGTTGATAATTAGAGTATGTTTGTTCTTGAGGAAGATATTGTTCTTGTGCTGGAGAGTATTGTTGTGTCTGGGGAGCGTAATTTTCTTGAACAGCATAATTTCCTTCTGGTGGTTGATAATAATTTTCTTGAGGTTCTGGAGCTTGTGTTTCTTCTGGAGGCATTATTGAAGGATATAACTCTTCATCCTGTCCATATCCTGAAACTGCATTTTTTATTTCTGCTTGTTTTAACGCATTTGAAATTTCATTTGGAGAAACTCCTTGTTGAGATAAATTACTAACAATTTGGTCGTCTGGAATTCCTTGCTTTTTTAAATTTGTTACTTGTTCTAAAATTCCCATTATTATTTACTGCTCCATTTCTTTTTTAAGTTTTCTAAATCGTCTTTTTTAACAAACTCCAATGGCTGAAACATTTTTGCTTGTTTTGTAAGAATTTCTAAATCGTCTTTTTTAGCAAATCTTGAAAGTTGGAGAGAAACATCTTCAAGAAAAAGAGAAATTCTTTTTACTTCTGTTTTTAATTCTTCGACATCTTTTTTAATTTCTATCATTTTTTCGTCGGTTTTTTCTTTTATTTCAATAAGATTTTGCCCGATTAATAATATTCTATCTTTGAGAATTCTTTGTTTATCTTCTATGTCTCTGACTTTCATATTTGAATCATTTGAAAATTGCCCAAGATATCCTCCCTCTTCTGTCATATATTTTAAATGATTATTTACTTTAAAATTGTTATGGTAAATTATTTTTCTTTTTATCTTGGATTATAATTACACAAAATAATTTAAACAAGAGTTTCTTTTTGAGAGAAGGTGAAAATGAAAATATTTTTTTAAAATGATGGAACCAAATAAATTATATTCTTATGAAGTGCGTCGTGAAGGTGGAGAAGATATTCTTTATATTAATTATCTTGGGGCTCCTTTTGTTCCGAATATTGCGATGTCGCGAGATGTTATGTCGAGGGTAATTGATGCAATTATTGAAAATCCGAGTGTTTCTAGAATTATTTTAAGTCAACAAAAAAATTATAATTATGATTTTAAAGAAACTTCGATGCTTTTGGAAATTGCACAACTTTATGTTTATTTAATGAAACAGGAAAGAATTTTGTCTCAAGGCAAATTAACGACGACAAATGCGTCTTTTTTCCCGCAAAGATATAATGAAGTTTTTTCTTTTTTATTGTCGTTACATTCTGACCCTGTTATGGCATATTTTGATTTAAAAAAATTTATAATTCAATCTAAAATTTTTACAGAAAAAGTTGAAGAAATGTATAAAAACGATTGTGAAAATTATACGCGATTGCTTGAGAAAATTTTTAAGCTTCTTGATGAGACAAAATTGATTCAATCTCTTTTTTCTTTTTTTGAGGATTATCGTCGTGGAGATAGAGAAATATATAATCGTGTTTTGAAACCAGATGTTATTCCTAATTTTACTTTTACGAGGTTGATTCAAGATACTCCTGAGGATGCAGAAATTTTGGACCAGTATGAAATTGGAAGTGGGCAGGATATTTCTATTGTCACGATTTTGAAAAGAAAGAATAAATCTAAATTTGTTTATCATCTTAGTCCGCCAGAACATTCGCTTAGTGAGGATCAAAATATGTTACTTAATCTTGCGAGAGGAGTTCTTGTTGAACATCAACCGAAGGCAGAGGAGTTTACAGATGTTGAAAGAATTAGGCAGGTTTTTTTTAATATTTCAAAAGATTTACTTCAGGATTTGGCACAGAGTAAAGGGATTCTTCTTGGTTTTGAGAATTTGAATAAATTATCGACGATTCTTGTGCGACAGACGATTGGTTTTGGTTTGATTGAAGTTTTGCTTCAAGATAAAAAATTGCAGGATATTCTTTTGAATGCTCCGATTCCGATGACAAATATTTTTGTGAGACATCAGGAATTTGATGAGTGTGTTACAAATATTTTACCGAGTCAAGCAGATATTGATTCTTGGGCTGCGAAGTTTAGAATGATTTCTGGGCGTCCTCTCGACGAGGCGAATCCTATTTTGGATACACAACTTGAAATTGGAAAATTAAGAGCAAGAATTGCAATAATTCAAAATCCACTTTCTCCTGACGGACTTTCGTATGCTTTAAGAAGACATAGAGAAGAACCCTGGACACTTCCACTTTTTGTGAAAAATAAAATGTTAAATTCTTTTGCGGCTGGTTTGTTAAGTTTTTTAGTAGATGGTTCAAGAACTATGTTAATTGCAGGAACTAGAAGTTCTGGTAAAACTTCTTTGTTGGGGAGTTTGATGTTGGAAATTGTTCCGAAGCATAGAATTATTGTTATTGAGGATTCTTTGGAATTGCCTGTTGAAAGTTTGAGAAAATTAGAATATGATATTTTGAGAATGAAAGTTCGTTCTGCACTTTTGAAAACTACAACAGAAGTTTCTGCTGACGACGGGATTAGGACTTCATTACGTTTGGGGGATTCTTGTTTAATTGTTGGTGAAGTTAGAAGTGTTGAGGCGAAAGCTTTGTATGAAGCGATGAGAGTTGGTGCGTTAGCAAATGTTGTTGCAGGAACAATTCATGGTGCGAGTCCTTATGGTGTTTTTGATAGAGTTGTAAATGATTTAGAAGTTCCGACGACGAGTTTCAAGGCTACAGATTTAATTGCTGTTGCTAATCCAATTAAAACTGCAGATGGTTTGCATTCTAAAAAAAGAGTCGTACAAATTTCTGAAGTTAGGAAACACTGGAAAGAAGACCCTCTTTTAGAAAACGGGTTTTCAGATTTGTTAAATTATAATATTGAAAAAGATGAACTTGAGGCAAGTCCAGATTTAATTAATGGAGATAGTGAAGTAATTAAAAGTATAGCGTCGAATGTAAAAGGTTGGGCTGGAAATTGGGATGCGATTTATGATAATATTTTACTTCGGGCGAAGATAAAACAAGAAATTGTTGATATTTCAAATCAAACAGGAAATAATAAAATTCTTGAGTCTGAATTTAATACTTTATCTAATCATATTTTTCACGAAATTTCTGATGAAGTCAGAAAGGAAGTTGGGTTGCCTATTGGAAAAAGAGTTTTCCCTGAATGGCAAAAATGGTTAAATGAGGAAATAAAAAAGAAAAAATTGTAACCATTTTTGCACACCTTCGGCAAAAAATTTCTGAAAGAAATTTTTAGTTCATTCGTCTCTAACGAGTCAAATGAAGGGCAAAGTTGGTTAAATGATACAATTAAAGGAAAAAAGATTTGAATAAAAAAACTTGAATAGGAATTTATTTAAATCTAAAATCTTTGAAATAAATATGAGTGATGAATATAAAAAATCAGTATATGAAAATCCCTTGATTAAAGATGCTGCAAAATTGGAATTAGAAGCAGAACAAATGAGATTAAAACAAGGTTCTGGACTTCCTATTACTAAAAAATATGAATCTGCAGGAGATTTATACGCTAAAGCAGGAAAATTTCGAGAAGCTGAAAATTGTTATAGAGATGCAAGAGTTTATGGAGATGTTTTTAATAATGAATATATGGATAAACTTAAAGAAAAAGAAAATTCTTTACGTGAAAAGAGAGGAGGAACAATGAGGTTAAAAAGATTAATTGAATTAAAACAAAAAGGCAATCTAGGAAATTCAAAATTAGAAAAAATGATTAATCAAAGGAGAGTTGTTGCTTTGATAACAATTACATTTCTTTCAATTTCTTTATTTTTTGTTTCATCAAATTTAACAGGATTTGCAATTTCTAATTTATCTAATACAAATGTTCAATGGATGGGATTTGGGTTTTTTGTTATAGGATTAATTTTTGCATTTGTTTATTTTAGAAAGAAGAAAATTTCTAAAGATTTATAATTCTGTTTTATTTAATATTCTTGAGGTGAAATGACAGAAAATAAATTTTCAGCACAAATAAAAATTCTGGAGAATTTTCATAATGGTTCCTGAAAAAAATCCGCGTGTTGAGGAAATTTTGAGAAAACACGCTGCAAGAATTGAACAGAACATGAAAACCACGGAAGTGGAAAATGTTAATTTTAGTCAGAGTTATACAAAATTTAAAGAAGAAATGTCTCCTGAACTTTCTCGTTATGAAAAATGGTGTAATAGTTTTGGAAATATTGTTAAGTTAAAAGTTTCGAAGAAGGACGAGGAAAAAGTAAGAAAAGATTTAGAAATTGCACATTTGGATTTGGAACCTTGGCAACCGGTTAGTTTTAGTATTATGATTTTTATTATGGTTTTTTTTGTTGGACTTATTCTTTCTGTTGCAATTACATTATTTAGCGGCAATCTTGCAAATTTTCCTCTTTTATTTTTTGTTTTGATAATGTTTGTTGCTTTATTTTTATTTTATATTGTTAATAATTATCCGTCGAGGTTGGCGAATAAATGGAGATTGAAAGCGTCAAGTCAGATGGTTCCTGCGATTTTGTATATTGTTGTTTATATGAGGCACACGCCGAATTTGGAAAAAGCGATTTCTTTTGCTTCACAACATTTGCAATATCCTCTTGCACTTGATTTTAAGAAAATTTTTTATAATGTTCAAATTGGAAAATTCTCGACGATAAAAGAGAGTTTAGATAATTATCTTGCTGTTTGGAGAGATTATTCTATTGAATTTATTGAATCTTTTCATTTGATTGAAAGTAGTTTGTTTGAGGCAGATAATTCTAAAAGAATTCAAACTTTAGAAAAAGCGTTGCAAGTTGTTCTCGAAGGTGTTTATGATAAAATGTTAAAGTTTACTCATGAAGTAAAAAGTCCTTTGACAAATGTTTACATGTTGGGTGTTGTTTTACCGACGCTGGGACTTGCACTTTTGCCTCTTGCATCTGCGATGATAGGTGATTATCTTCAGTGGTATCATGTTTTTGTTTTATTTAATTTAGTTATTCCTTTTTTTGTTTTTTTCCTTACAGACAAAGTTATGTTCTTGCGTCCTGGTGGGCACGGTGAAACGACTTTGCTTGAAAGGAATCCTCTTTATGCGAATTATAAAAGTAAGAAACATTTTGCAAAAGCATTTTGGGTTGCGCTTCCACTTATTTTTATTGGTTTGATTCCTTTAATTTTTCAACTTACTCCTTTGCCGTCGCTATTAGGATTAAAACAAGATTATATGTTTTCTGAAATTGGACTTGGAATTTTTGGTGATGAATTTATTTTTGGATTTAATAATGTGGGTGGTGTGATTAAAGGTCCTTTTGGAGTTGGTGCTTTGATTTTTGGATTATTTTTTACTCTTGGTGTTGCGTTATTTTTTGCAATTGCATTTAGAGGAAAGACAAAAGAATTAATTAAAGAAAGAGAAAAAACAAAACAGCTTGAGACAGAATTTAATAATTCATTATTTCAATTAGGAAATAGAATTGGTAATGGAACGCCTCCTGAACTTGCATTTAGTAAAGTTGCTGAATCGACGAAGGGTTTGAAAACAGAGGACTTTTTTAGAAGAGTTAATTATAATGTTATGCAAATGGGGATGAGTGTTGAGAATGCGATTTTTGATAGTAAGCGAGGTGCAATTGCGTATTATCCTTCTGATTTAATTGCAACGAGTATGAAAGTTTTGGTTGAATCTGCTAAGAAAGGTTTGACAATTGCAGCTTTAAGTTTGATTAGTATTTCTGAATATGTTAAAAATATAAATAAAATTACAGCTAGATTAAGAGATATGCTTGCAGAAATTGTTTCTGATATGAAAAGTAATATGACTTTTCTTGCTCCTCTTTTGTCTGGTGTTGTTATTGGTTTATCAGCGATGATTACTGGAATTTTGAGTAAGTTAGATATCGCATCTGCGACTGGGGGAGACATTGCAGGTTTTGGTAATCTTAACACAATTACAAATTTATTTGATATGTCAGCGATGATTCCTCCTTATCTTTTGCAAATAAGCGTCGGAATTTATTTGATAGAAATAATTTTTATTCTTACTGGAACACTTGTTGTTATTGATTCTGGAGATGATAAACTTGAAAAAACAAATAAAACTGGAATAAATTTGAAAGCAGGAATTGGTTTGTATTTTATTACTGCTTTGATTTCAACGATTGCATTGTTCTTTCTTACTTCAATTGTGCTTAGTGGTTTGACTTAATTAGGAAAATTTATTAAGATGTTTTTATTTTTTTATTTATGAAAAGAGGTGAAAATAAATTTTTTTGCAGGTTTTTAAAAAACTGTAATGGGATTGTTAGTGATTATCTCCCTTGGCTTTTACTTGCAGTTATTGCACTTGTAATTTTTATGATTTCAATATTTGTTATGCAGGGAGAGGGGACTTCAATTATAGACAAAATAAAAAATCTTTTTCGATTTAGATAAAATGGCTTTACAAGTAGAACAATTAATTAAAATAATTCTTGGGATTCTTGTTGTTGTAGCTGTCGGTGTTGGAATTTCAATTTTTTTTAAAACACAGATTATTGATTTTCTCAAGGGGATTTCAGGAACAGAACCAGAATTAATTTTTTTGAGGTTAGTAAAATGAGGAAAATTTTTTTAAATAAAAAAGGAGTAGAAAATACACTTAATAAATTACTTGGAATTTTGCTTGCAGTTATTTGTGTTGGTTTTTTAATTTTATTTATAGTTAGGGGGTATTCTTCATATACAATTCCTCAGGAAAAAAAAGAAGCAGAAGCGAGTATTTCTAATTTAATTTCTTCTGAAATTTCTAGAATAAATGCAGGAGGTTTTGAAAATTCTTCAGGAATTCTTATTCCAAATCCAGATGGGTGGTATATTCTTGGTTTTACCGAAGATAAGAAACCAAATTTATGTGCTGGACAGAACTGTTTGTGTTTATGTAAAAACATCGCTCTTAATTTTAATAATCGTCAGGAAAAAGAATGTGATAAAAATGGGGTTTGTGAAATAGTTTCGAATTTAAAATCTTTTGAAAAAATAAAAATTGAAAAAAGTGGAACATTTATTTTTATTAAAAAGAATGCTGATTTAATTGAGGTGAGCAAATATGGAAATTAATGAATTTTTGAGTATGTTAGTTAAAATAATTATTTTTGTATTGATACTTTCTGGAATTTATATTGGATTTAAAAAAATGGGGATTATCTCATGAATAAAAAAGGAGAAATTACTACAGGAAAACTTGTTTTGATTATTTTAGCTATTGCTGGTTTTGCTGTTGTTTTGGGTTTTATCTTTTTTGCAGATTTTAATAAAATTGAAGATGAAACACTTTGTTCTAATTCTGTTGTGCAAAGAAGTACTATATTAAAACTTTCAAAAGATTTAGCTGCTCCTTCTTTGGACTGTAGAACTAGTTATGTTTGTATTACAAAAGATGGAAGTTGTGAAAGTATGACTTCGCCTGAAATTGTTGAAGTAAAAAATTCTGATGATGTTTATAGGGAAATCTCTGAAAGGATGATTAATTGTTGGGATATGTTTGGCTCTGGAAAATTAGATTACGTTGGAAAAACATTTGATAAAAATCTTTATTGTTCAAATTGTTATTTAATTGGTTTTGATAATAGTCTAGATTTTTTCCCCAATAGAGAAATGGATAAGAGAGAACTTTTGAGATATTTGGCTTCGCATGAAATTCTTGATACTGAGACAAGTTATTTAGAACATCTTGTTGGTTTGGAGGATTCACAAGAAATTGAATCTGGTTTAAATTCTGTGGGTATTGATTTTGAAAAAATTAATCTTGATAAACAACATTATATTACAATGGGAGTTTATAGTGATGTTTCTATTTTCAAAACAATTCTTTTACATAGTGGAGTTGCCGTCGGTACTTTTGCGGTTTTATCTCTTGCAGTTGCAAGTGGAGGAAGTGCAGTACCTGTTGGTTTGTTGATTTTTGGGGCAGGTTCTTCTATAGGCGTTGGTGTTACATCTGGTTTTTTTGTTGGAACAATTATTCAAGGAGATTCTGGGCAACAATTTTTAACACCAACATTAGTAGAAGCAAATTCTGAGAAATACAGAAAATTAGATTGTACTTCTATTCTAACTCTTGCTTAAAAAGTTTTATTAATTACCGAATAATTTTATTAATATGTTTAGAAAGAGGTTTTTGAAAAATAAAAAAGGAGACGCAAATCTTGTTTGGAAAGTTCTTAGTATTTTGCTTATTCTTATTGTTATTTCTGGACTTTTATTGTTTGTTCACAGCAGGATAAATGGAGCAGTTGTTCTTGAACAGAGTTATTCAAAAAATATTGCGTTGCTGATTGATGCTTCAACTCCTGTTATGGATATGAAATTAAATATGGATAAAGCGTTTGATTTGGCGGAAAAAAATAAAATTCCAAGAGACGACATTGTAAAAATTGAGAATAATATTGTTACAGTTAAATTAAGTCATAAAGGAGGATATAGTTATTCTTTTTTTAATGATGTTGATGTTTCTGCTTACGCAGATATTTATCCAAATAAAAATTATATAATAAAAATAAATGGTTACAAATAAAATTTTTTTAGATAAACGAGGAGGTGGAGAGGAAATTATTTCTTTTTATTTAATTGCGATGGTTTTTGTAGCTGCGGGGGGACTCGCAGGAATGGTTTTTATTTTTGCTGGAAGTCCTTATGATATTAGAGAAATTGAAGCGACTCTTTTAATTGATAAAATTGCAGATTGTATTTCTTATGGCGGGAGAATAAATGAAAGTTTTATTTTAAATAATAAAATTCAAAATACAAATTTAGATAATTGTCATTTAAATTTTGGTGAAGAAGAGGAAGAATTTTTTTACGAAATTGTTTTTTATAAAATTGAAGATTTAGAAAATTCTTTTATGGAAATACAAGGAGGAAATTTAAATCTTGCAGCGAGTTGTAAGGTTCAAGAAGAATATATTTCGGATGTTTTACCGAAGTGTGTTGAAAAGAGTTTTTATTCTCTTGATAATTTAGATAATCAATATATAATTAAAATTTTAACTGCTGTGAATAAAATAGAAAAAAATGTTAAGAAATAATTTATTGGAAAAAAAAGCTTCGATTGGAGAAACTTTAACTTGGATACCTGCGACTTTGATAATTCTTGCAGCACTGATTATCTTTTTAATTTTATCTGGTTTACTTGCAAAAATGAAAGTTATAAATATGAAATCTATTCAAAGTGATGTTGAGGAAGATTCTCCTGTTTTAGAAATGAAAACTTCTCTTGCACATATTTCTGCAGAAAATAAAAATAGGGAAATCATCGACGAGGTTTTAAAAAAAGAAAATGGATAGGAAATCTTTTTATTTATTTCCTAGAAATCGTTCGGGAGATATTTCAATAACTATTTTTGCAATTGGAGTTGTTATTGTTTATGCAGTTGCACTTGCTTTATTTTCTTCTTCAGATATTCAGGTGAGAAATTCTTTTTTCGGAATTGGGCAAGTTCAAAAGTTGAACTCTTTGATAGAACAAAATGAATTTTATGGGGGGGAAATTGCTGGAGGAAGTTTGTATAATGCGATGGAATTTGCTTCTAAAAATAGATTAGTTAATAGAATTTGTAATTGTGAAAGTTCGTGTGGGAGTTATGTTTCTTTGGTTTTGGAATCGTCTAGGAAATATGGGATTGACCCTTTTCTTCTTTTATCTTTGATGATGCAAGAATCAGATTGTTCTTCAAAAGCATTTAGTGGAAGTTCTGTTGGTTTGATGCAAGTTAATTTAATTCATTGTGGAAAATATGGTTTGCTCGAGGATAAAAATAAATGTAAAGAACAATTAATTTACAATGTTCAACTTAATATTGATGTTGGTGCGAGAATTTTGAAAGAAAATTATGATTTATATAAAGACGGGAAAATTTTTCAGGGTTGTTCAAATCGTGGGATTACTTATTACGACTGGGATGCTGCGCTGAGAGCATATAATGGTTGGGGGTGTGGAACAGATAGTGAAGGAAATAAAATTTATTCGCAGGATAATTTTGTCGAGGAAGTTAATGAAAGAACAGAGTTGTTGAAAAAATCTGCAAATTATATTGAAACAGATTCAAGTGAAGGATTTTTATGGTGGAAAAAAGAAAGTTTTGCTTTTTCTGTTGAATATTTAGGTTCTCCCTGATTTATATAAAAATTTATAAATAGTTTTTTCTTAATTAAACGATGAATAAAAAGATTTTGAGTTTAATTTTATTATCTTTAGTGTTAGTAAGTTCTTTGATGTTTGTTAGTGCTGCAAGTGCTCTTGAAAATTCTCCTAAATCTCAAATTGTTGTTGTTATTGTTGATTTTTTAAATTTGGGTTCTACTTGGAAAGAAATTATAATTGGAATAATTCTTTTAGCAATAATTGCCTTTGCTTTATTTGATATTTTATCAATAACTTCTCTTTTTTCTACACCAGCAAATTTAGTTATTTCTATTGGGCTAGGGTTAATTTTCTTAATAAGTGGAATGGTGAATAGTCTAACCATTTTTATGTCACAACTTCTTGCTGGATTGGGCGCTTTTGCGATATGGTTTGAAATTGGGTTTGCTATTGTGATTTTTATTGGTTTATCTATTGGGAGTGGGCCGATTCAGAAGTGGGCAGCAGAAAGGCATGCTAGTAGATTACAGGTTAAAGCAATGGAATCTGCAAATACAGTGAATGCAGGAGCCGAATTTTTAAAAAGAGTTTCTAAAAAGAATACTTAGTAATTATTAAAAATTTAAAAACTTCTTTTATTTTATTTAACTATGAATAAAAAATTATTTAATTTATCAAAAAGAAATTTTATGTTTTTTTGTTTTGGAATTTTATTATTTTTTATTTTATCTTTTGTGAATGCACAAACTCCGACGGGATTGAGTCAAGAAGAAATGGAAAATTTGAGTGATCTTACTGTCGCTGCGAATCCTCAAAATTGGGGAGAAATTTTATCTGGTTTGAAAGAAAAAGTTCTGAGTAATCCAATTATTGCTGGAATAAATTCTTTTTTAATGAAAATAAATATTGTGTTTGTGATCTTATTTGGAACAGATTATTCTTGGTCATTATTCTTTATTTTTGTAATTATATTCTGGGTTTTCTTTTTGATTGAAATTGCGGGAGCATTGAGAATGACTTCTATTTTTTCAAAAGGTATTTCGTTAATTATTTCTCTCGGGCTTACAATCATTTTAGCGCAACTTGGTTTATATTCTGCAATTTCTAATTTGCTTTTTAACAACTCTTTTATCTTAAATGCAAAACCTTGGGTTGGTGTTTTGTTTTATGTTGGGATTTTTATTCTTTTGATTTTTATAGCAACTGTACAAAAGCTCGTCGAGAAAAAACTGGAAAAGAATAAAAAAATCCTTGAAGAAGAAAAAGCAAGATTAAATCGAGATGTTTTAGATACTTATGTTAGTGGAATTAAGAAAGGATGGAAAGGATGATAACTAATTTCTAAAAATTTGAATTCGGAAACATTTTTAAATAAAATAATATTATTCTATATATGGAAAACAAGAGGGGTCAAACTAAAAAGTTCTCTCTCTGCAATTTGTTACCAAATCGTAGGGGAGATACAAACTGGGTTTTGATTATGTTAATTTTAGGAATTCTTGTTTTAGTTGTTTTGGCTGGAGGATTTATTTTAGGTTGGAGTAAATTTCTTCCTTGGCTTTCTACAGAGAATGTTGAACAAACAGTAACTCAATGTCAAATTGCGTGTGCAACGTCTAATAATTATGGTTTTTGCATTCAGAATAGAACAATCAGCGACGGAACAAATGAAATTGAAAAAGACGTAACTTGTGATTATTTAGCAAGAAATAACCCAGAATTAGGATTTGAATTTTGTGCTCAAATTTCTTGTGAATAAGGTTTCTAAAATGGATTATAGTTTTTCTGAAAAAAGAAATAAGAGAAAAGATAAGAAGAAAGATAAGAAAAAACATCCTTATAAAAAAGGCGGAGCTCAGAGGAGTATGAATATTAAATCGAAATAGTTTTAAATCATTTTTTATTATCTTATAGATGTATGAGGTGATTTTTCTTTGGGTGGTTGCGCTTGCATTTATTATTTTTGCAGTTGTGCAAGATATTAAAACAAGAGAGATTGCAAATTGGTTAAATTTTTCTTTGATAATTTTTGCATTAGGTTTTAGGTTTTTTTATTCCCTTTTTTCAGGAGATAATTTTTCTTTTTTTTATAATGGATTAATTGGTTTTGGAATTTTCTTTTTAATTGGAAATTTATTTTATTATTCAAAATTATTTGCTGGTGGCGACGCTAAATTAATGATTGCTCTTGGAACAATACTTCCTTTTTCTGCAAGTTTTTTTTATAATATTCAAAATTTTCTTAATTTTATTATCTTTTTCTTATTTAGTGGATTTGTTTATACAATTTTTGTAAGTCTTTTTTTATGCATAAAGAATTTTAAAATTTTTAGAAAAGAATTTGTTAAACAATTTAAAAAAAATAAAAAACTGTTTTATTTCTCTATCCTTGGATTTATTTTATTTTCTTTGATGGGTGTTTTAGAATTTTTGTTTTTCTTTTTAGGAATTTTGATTTTCTTTTCTTTTCTTTTATATCTTTATGCAAAAGCGATTGATGAAAGTTGTATGATTAAAATAATTCCGTCTGAAAAACTTCGCGAGGGAGATTGGCTTTATTCTAATGTAAAAGTTGGAAATAAAATGATAAAAGCAAGTTGGGATGGGGTTAGTAAAAAAGAAATAAGAGAGTTAAAAAGAATTCATAAAAAAGTTAAAATACGAGAAGGAATAGTTTTTTCTCCTGTATTTTTAATTGCATTTATTCTTTGGATAATTTCCTTTTTTGTAGGATTTAATTTATGGAATTCTCTTTGGTAACCATAAAAATTCTTCTTCTTTTTCTTCAACTGGTTCAGGAATAGGAATTTCTTCTTTCTTTTCTAATTCTTCTTTTATTTTTTTTAATTCTTCAATTTCTGTAGGTTTCTTTTCTGAATTAAAAGTTTCATCTTCGTAAATAGGCAAGATGTTCATTGTTTCGTGTCCGAATAATTTTGATGTAGAAGTTTCTATTTTTTTTGGATTAAATTTTTTCTTTATTTTTTCTTTAACTCTTTCAGAAAGTGAAGAAATAACTTCTATTGAGTCGGAATGTTTTTTTGGAATTAAAAGTGTTTGTCCTTTTGAAATTGGATTTATATCTAAGACAGCAATTCCATTTTTATCTTCGTCTATTTTTACAGAATTTATTGCTCCAGAAATAATTGAACAAAAAACGCATTCTTCAGAATCTTTTGTAATTATTTTGTTTTTCTCTAAAAAATTTTCTAATTCTTCAGAACTCATTTTTTCAATTTGTTCAACTGCAGAATTAATTTGTTCTTCTGGAAAAGTTTTCTGTATATGAGAAATTAATTTTTCTTTTATTTTTTTAGATTCTTCTTCAGATAACATCTTTCATTAAATGAAAAATAGTTAATAAGTTTTGTTATATTTTAAAAAATTAGAATTATCCAATTGCTCTTCGCATGTCAATTAATTGAACAGAATTTATGTTTTCTATTTTTCCTAATTCTTGTTCTATTTTTTCTACGTCAAGTGTTTCTGGACAATCAAAGATTGTTATTAATGCTTTTAGTCCAAAAGCGATTGGTTCTTCTTCAAAATGACAGTTTTCTATTTCGAATTTTTTAATTTCTTCTTTTATTTTTTCTTTTACTTGTTCTAAATCTACTTCTGGTGAAGCAGGAAGAATTTTCATTTTTACAGATACGGTTCCCATATTTATCTTTAAGAAAAATGCTTTATAATTATTTTGGTTTACTTTTTTCACGAAAATACTTAAAAATGGCTATTTCTTTTTGAATTAATGGATGGAAATTATGAGAGGATAATTAAGAAGATTTCTAAAATTTCTGGGTTGGAAGTTGAAGAAATTGAAAGAAGAATTGAGGCGAAGCGCGCGAAACTTTCTGGTTTAATTAGTAAAGAAGGTGCTGCGCAAGTTGTTGCAGCAGAGTTGGGAATTTCTTTTGATAATGAGAGATTAAAAATTGAGGAGTTACTTCCTGGAATGAGAAAAGTAAATCTTGTTGCAAAAGTTGTTCGGATTTCTCCAATTAGAACTTTCAAAACAAAAAAAGGTGACGAGGGGAAAGTTGTAAATTTATTTGTTGCAGATGCTACTTCAAATATAAAAATTGTTTTATGGGATACAAACCATATTGGATTAATTGAAGAGGGAAAAATTTCTGAGAACGTTTCTATTGAAATTTTAAATGGTAGTATGAGAGATAATGAACTTCATTTGGGAAGTTTTTCTGAATTAAAATTATCTAAAGAAATTTTTGAAGAAGTTAAAACAGGAAGAATTTTTAGTGAAAAAAATATTTCTGAATTGAAAACTTCTGATAATGCAAAAATTAGAGGCGTTGTTGTTCAATCTTTTGAACCGAGGTTTTTTTATGTTTGTCCTGATTGTAGAAAAAAAGTTGTTCAGGAAAATGGAAATTTTGTTTGTGCAGAGCACGGAAATGTTGCGGGAGAAAAACGTGCTTTGTTAAATGTAATTATTGACGACGGAACAGAAACAATTCGTGCAGTTGCATTTCATGATGCTTTGCCTGGACTTGGTTTTACAGATTTAGAAAATGTAGAAGAATTAGTTAAACAGAGAGAAAATCTTTTAGGAAAAGAATTATTATTTTATGGAAATGTGCGAAGTAATAAATTGTATAATACTCCTGAATTTATTGTTGAAAAAGTTGAAAGTGTTGATTTAGATTTATTAATTAAGGAATTAGAGAATTAATTTTTAAGAATAAATGT
>CAZFCT010000006.1:0-1072 GCA_964517885.1 Candidatus Woesearchaeota archaeon | reverse complement strand
AAGATATATCTAAAATCCGAATAATCTTTATAAAGTCGGAATAAATTATCTTTTTATGGTAAAAAAGAAGATTGACGAAGAAGAGAGTGAAGATGAAGTTAAAGAGTTGAAAGATGGGCAAGAGCCTACATTAACTGATTTACCTGGAATTGGTCCTGCTGTTGCTGCTAAACTTGAATCTGCTGGGATTTTTGATTTGATGGCTTTGGCTGTTATGAGTCCTGCTTCGCTTGCTAATACTGCTGGTGTTGGTGAAGGAGTTGCGAGAAAAGCTATTCAGGCAGCGAGGAAAATGCTTGATTTAGGTTTTATTGATGGTATGGAGTTTGCTGAGAAGAGAGCAAATATTTCTTATATTACAACTGGGAGTAAAGAATTAGACGCTCTCTTGGGAGGAAGAGGAATTCAGAGTCGAGCAATTACAGAAGCATTTGGCGCTTTTGGTAGTGGAAAGACGCAGTTAGGTTCAACACTTGCTGTGAGAACTCAGTTGCCTCTTGAAGCTGGGGGAGCAAATGGTAAAACTGTTTTTATTGATACAGAAGGAACTTTTCGTCCAGCAAGAATAAAACAAATTGCAGAAGGAATTGGTGCAAATTCTGAGAAAGTTTTGAAAAATATTTTAGTTGCAAGAGCATTTAATGCAGATCATCAGATTTTATTATTAGAAAAAATTGCAGAGCTGATAAAAAATGGTGAGCCAATAAAACTTTTGATAATTGATTCCTTGACTGCACATTTTAGGGCAGAATTTTCTGGAAGAGGAGAACTTGCTGACAGACAGCAGAAATTGAATAAGTATTTGCATAACTTAATGAAAATTGCAGAGACGTATAATCTTGCAGTTTATGTTACAAATCAAGTTATGGCAAATCCTGCACAAATGTTTGGAGACCCAACGACTGCTGTTGGTGGAAATATCGTCGGACACGCTTCAACTTACAGGATGTATTTAAGAAGAGGAAAACAAGGTTCAAGGGTTGCAAAATTAATTGATTCTCCTGATTTACCTGATAACGAAGCAATTTTTTATGTTACAGAAAAAGGAATCTGTGATGATAAATAATTTCTA
>CAZFCT010000005.1:17870-25099 GCA_964517885.1 Candidatus Woesearchaeota archaeon | reverse complement strand
CTTCATATTTTATCAAACGGCTTCGGCTGTTCTAATTCCGTAACTGGAATGATTGGAATAAAATAAAATAACATGGAAAAAACAAATTCAGTTTATGAGTTAAGTCCGCAAGAATATAATTTGAAATTAGCTGAGGCTTTGAAAAGTGTTCCAGAATTTAATGCACCAGAATGGATTTCTTATGTTAAATCGTCGCCGAGTAAAGAGCGTCCTATTGAAGACCCAGATTTCTGGTATAAAAGAAGTGCGAGTATTCTTAGACAAATTTACAAAAATAAAGTCGTTGGTGTTAATAGATTAAGAACCAAATACGGAAGTAAAAAAAATAGAGGAATGCAACCTGAAAGGTTTATGAAATCAGGTGGGAAAATAATTAGAACAATTCTTCAGCAATCTGATAAAGCAGGATTTACAGAATCATTCAAAGGAATAAAAGGAACAAAAGACAAAAAATCAGGAAGAAGAATGACAGAAGCAGGAAAGAAATTTTTGGAGGCAATTAAATAATGGTAGAGAAAGAAAATAAAAAAGTTGCAAAAGAAAAAACACCTGTTGAAAAAAAAGTAAAACCTGTAAAAGAAAAGAAAATCAAAGAAGTTAAACCTGTAAAAAAGAAAAAAGAAAAATCTCAAAATCAAAAACTTAAAAAATTTGTTCCGAAAAAAGTTCAGCACACAAAAAGACAAATGGCTGTCGAGGAAAAGAAAGCAAAACTCGCAGTTAAAGGACGACAAACAAAATGGGCACCTGTTTGGGTTGTTATGAAAAAATATGGAACTGGAAAAAGAATTCATCCTTCAGCAACAACAGCAGTCAGAAGACACTGGAAGAGAACTAAATTAAAAATTAAGCCACGTAGAATTAGAAAGTGGCATATGGGATAATGGTAGATAAAAAAATTGAAGATAAAAATATTGAAAGAGAATATGTTATTCCGTTAAGACATAAATTCCAACTTGTTCCGAGATATAAAAAAACAACTAAGGCAGTAAAAACATTAAAAGAATTTTTAGTTAAACATATGAAAATTAGAGATAAAGATTTGAATAAAATTAAATTAGATACATCTGTAAACGAATATTTGTGGGCAAGAGGAATAAGAAATCCGCCTTCAAAAGTAAAAGTTAAAGCAATAAAAGACGGGGAATTTGTTAGAGTTGAACTTGTGGAATTACCTCCAAAAATTAAGTTTAAGAAATTGAGAGAAGAGAAATTAGAAAATTCTGCGAAGGAAATTGCAAAGAAGAAAAAATCTGAGAAAACAGAAACAGAAAAAGTTGAAGAAGACAAAAATAAAGATGGTGTAGAAGATAAAAAAGAAATTGAAGAGAAGAAAGAAGCAGTTGTTGAGGCTGGGCAGGAAATTCAGAAAGTTGCTGCAAAAACTGAAAAACATACTACAAAAACAAAATCACCAAAGCAAGAAAAGAATTTGAAGGTTGGTTATAATAGAAGTTCTCAAGGACATTAGGTTTTTATATTTGCTAAAATTTTTCTGAATATGTTAGAACAATTAAAAAAAGAATTGAAAAGTTTCGCAAATGAAGATTCTGCAAAAATTCTTCAGAGATATTTTAAAACAGGAAAAGGAGAATATGGGGAAGGAGATGTTTTTCTCGGGTTAAGATCTCAGCAAGTAAAAGATGTTGCAAAGAAATATTCTGGAATACCTTTAATTAAAATTCAGGAACTTTTGAAAAGTGAAATTCATGAAGAAAGAACATGTGCTTTGAGAATTTTAGTTCAGAAATATGAAACTTCCGAGGACGAAGATAAAGCGAACATATTTAATTTTTATTTAAAGAACACTAAGAAAATTAATAATTGGGATTTAGTAGACATTTCTGCTCATTGTATTGTTGGAGATTTTTTATCAGACAAAAATAAGAAGATACTTTATGAACTAGCAAAATCAGATAATTTATGGGAAAGAAGAATTGCAATTATTTCAACATTAAATTTTATAAAAAAAGATAATGTGGAAGATACACTTGAGATTGCAAAATTATTACTTGATGATTCTCATGATTTAATTCACAAGGCAGTTGGGTGGATGTTAAGAGAAGTTGGTAAAAAGGATATTGAAACTTTGAAATATTTTTTAGAAGAAAATTATAATAAAATTCCTAGGACAACATTAAGATATTCTATTGAAAGATTTGAAGAAAGAGAAAGAAAAAAGTGGCTGAAAGGAGAAATTAAAAATGGAAATTGAAAAACTGAAAAGTAAGAAAACTATTGCAGAACTTTTGGAATTTGGAATTATAATTTTTGAAAAGCCTGCAGGTTTTACAAGTTTTGATGTTTCTAATTTTGTGAAAAGAAGATTAGGTTTGAGAAAGACATCTCATTTTGGAACTCTTGACCCGATGGTTACAGGAGTTTTACCAATTGCATTAAATCGTGCTGTAAAACTTAGTGGATTTTTTATTGGAGAAGATAAAGAATATATTGGAACAATGCACATGCACGAAGAAGTTTCGCTTGAAGAAATTAAGAAAGTTATCGACGACAAATTTATGGGAAAAATTATTCAGCTTCCGCCGATTCGTTCAGCAGTTAAAAGAGCAGAAAGAGAAAGAGAAATAAAAAAATTTGAACTTCTTGAAAAAAATAAGAAAGACATTTCTTTTCTCGTCGAATGTCAAGGGGGAACTTATGTGAGAAAATTAGTTCATGATTTAGGGGAAGAAATGAAAATTGGTGCACACATGACTGGATTAAAAAGAATTCGTGCTGGAATTTTTACAAAAGAGAAAATGATAACAAAAGAAGATTTTGAAAAAGCTGTCAAAGAATATGAAAAAGGAAATGAAAAATTATTAAGAGAAATTATTATTCCTGCGGAAATTGTTTCAGAAGTTTATCCGATTATTGAAGTTAAAGGCTCTGAACAAGTTCAGGCCTCGTCCGACAAAGTCGAACGAAAGAATTTTGTTGAAAAGATTTTGCACGGCTCGCCAATTGATGAAAAGTTTTTATCCAAGAAATATAAATTTGAAAAAGATAAAATAATTTCTGTTTTTAACGACGATAAATTTATTGGAATGTTTAAGGTTGTAAATGAAAAAAATATTTTTGCAAGACCTATGTTTGTTATGCAACCAATAAATTAATAATTGAGGAAAGTTTACTTTTCATATGCGGGAGTTTGTTTATTTTTCACAAAGTGCAAAGACATCTGGGAATTTTGATTCTAAAGAATTAATGAAAGCAGGAAGAATGGATATTGCAATTCATAGTTTTATTCAAGGGGTTTTTTTGTCGCATGGATTTAGAAAAAATACGAGATTTCATTTTGTATTTTATGGACAACCAGACCCGCCAAAACATATTGAGATTCAAGTAAAAGATGATTTAGAAATTTCAAAAAAAGATATTGGAAATTTGATCAAAAAAATTTTGTATAAATTTAAAGAAGGCAAGAAAACAGAAGTTTTTTCTGGTTGTTTTGTTGAGAGAAAAAGTTTTTTAAAATTAATTGATGAAATGAAAGACGAAGGAAAAGAAATTTTTATTTTGGATAAAAGAGGAGAAGATATTAGAAAAGCAAAAATTTCTGAAGATTGTGTTTTTATTCTTGGTGACCATGAGGGTTTGCCAAAAAAAGAGTTGAGGCGATTAAAAGAAATTGTGAATTTTGTTTCTGTGGGGGATAAAATGTATTTTGCTTCACAAACTGTTGCTGTCGTAAATAACGAGTTGGATTACAGAGGGATTTGATGAAAATTAAAAAAATATTAAAAAATATTGGAAAGAATTTATTGGCGGGAGTAATTGGGGGGATAATCGGAGCAGTAATTTCGGTTTTTTGTGGATGGAATTTTTGGCTCCCAATTCAGATAGAAAATTTAACTGCAGGATTAGAAACATTAATTAGTGCAATTGCACTGATTTTCATAACAATTATTCTATTTAGTATTTTAGGAATAATTGTTGGAGGGATTTTAGGAATGATGATTTATAATTTGTTTAAAATATTCAATAAGAAAAATTCATCAAAATCTTTAAGAAGATAAAGTAATTTAATCGTTTATGAGAAAAGTTGGTATAAAATTTACAATTTTCACTAGGAGGGGAAAGTGAAAAAAGCTATTCGAATTTATATAACTGGAACTGTTCAGGGAATTTTTTTTAGGCAGTTTGTAAAAGATAATGCAGAGAGATATAATCTTCGAGGGTTTGTTAGAAATCTTGAAGACAAAAGGGTTGAAGTTTTTATTGAAGGAGATATTGAAAGCGTGAATAAAATGATTGAAGTTTGCAAAAAAGGACCGAAACATTCGCAGATAAAAAAAGTTGATATTAAAGAGGAAAAAATTCAGGACTTTAAAGAGTTCAAGGTTTTACATATTTAATGAAAACAAAAATAATTGCAACGATTGGACCGTCGAGTTTAAATTATACAATTCTAAAAAATATGAAAAAGAATGGAATGGATATTTGTAGAATTAATACAAAACATGGTAATGAAAAACAGTGGGAAGAAATTTACAAAAATATAAAAAAATTGAAATGCGAGATTTTGTTTGATATAAATAATCTTGAAAAAATTGAATGGATTAAAAAACATAAATTTAACTATCTCGCAGTTTCTTACACAAAAAATAAAGCTCATTTAAAAAAAATAAAAAATTTATTTTTGCCAAAAAAAATTAAGGTAATTTCAAAAATAGAAACGCATGATGGACTGGCTAATATTGATGGAATTATCGACGAGAGTTTTGGTGTAATGGTTGCGAGAGGCGATTTGTCAAAAAATATTTCTTATGAAAAAGTTCCTATTGAACAAAAATCCATTATAAAAAAATGCAACGCAAAAAAGAAATTTGTTATTACAGCGACGGAAATGCTTTTATCTATTGTGAATTCAAAATCG
Organism: Candidatus Woesearchaeota archaeon; assembly: GCA_964517885.1. Classification (GTDB taxonomy): domain Archaea; phylum Nanobdellota; class Nanobdellia; order Pacearchaeales; family GW2011-AR1; genus RBG-13-33-26. The sequence continues at coordinate 20,220 of CAZFCT010000005.1, read as the reverse complement.
CCTGAACGTTCTGAAATTAGTGACATTGCAAATGCAGTTATTGACGGTTCTGATGCTGTGATGCTTTCTGAAGAGACTGCAATTGGAAAATATCCTGCACTTGCTGTAAAAATAATGAATAAGACAATTAAATATACTGAAAAAAATATGAGTAAGATAAAATGATTTATACAAATTCTGACGGGGGAGCGAGGGGAAATCCTGGACCAGGAGCAATCGGAGTAATTGTTAGAGAAGACGAAAAAATTTTAACAAGATATTCTGCAAAAATTGGAAAGTTTGTTACAAATAATATTGCAGAGTATGAAGCGTTGATAAAAGCATTGGAACTTGCATCAAAATTTACGAAAAATGATTTGACTTGCATTTTAGATTCGGAACTTGTTGTGAAACAATTACTTGGTGAGTATCGTGTAAGAAATCAAAAACTTCTTCCTTTATTTTTGAAAGTGCAAAAACTTCAAGAAAATTTTAAATCAATAAAATATATTCATGTTTCTCGTTGGAATAAATTTCAAATTATCGTAGATGAATTGTTAAATAACGAATTAGATAAGGAATACGGAAAAAGAAAAAGATATTAATTTCCAATTAAAAATTTCAAAGATTCGTAAACCAAAAATGCTGGCCAGACAATTGCTTTTAGAATTCCAAGAGCGCCCATCCAGAAAGATGTTGCTGTTTGAATGTAATATATAACTGCACCAACGAATCCAAAAAAGTAAATTCCGCCATTATATGGGTGATGATGGTAATAATGGTCTTCTCTTCCTCGTTTGAAAATGTAATTTTTTACTCCTCTTTTCATAAAAGATATAATAAAACTGCCTTAATAAATGTTGCGAGTTAAATATATAAAATAGTTTTATCTAAATAAAATATGGGACGTGAAGAACAAATAATTAATGAAAGAATAAAAAAAGTTGAAGAACTTCGTAAAGAAGGAATTGATGTTTATCCAAGAAGATTTGATAAAAAAAATTCTGTTAGCGAATGTTTGAAATCGAAAATTGGGAGTAAGGTAAAAACTGCAGGAAGATTGATTTCAAAACGTGAACTTGGAAAAATTTCTTTTTCAAAACTGAAAGATAACTTAGGAGAAATTCAATTAGTTTTTCAAGACAAAAATACTCCTGAAAAAACTTTTTCTTTTTTTAGTAAATTTATCGACGCTGGAGATTTCGTTGGGATTGAAGGCGAGATTATAAAAACAAAAACTGGAGAAATTTCTATTCTCGTAAAAAAATTAGAATTATTATCTAAAGCGATTTTACCTTTGCCTGAAAAATTTCATGGATTACAAGACGAAGAAGAAAGATTAAGAAAAAGATATTTGGAGATTATTATGAATAAGGAAATTATGGAAATGTTTGAAAGAAAAAGTAAATTCTGGCAATCAATGAGAAAATTTTTGTTGGAAAAAGGATTTATGGAAGTTGAAACTCCTGTTTTGGAAAACACGCCAGGGGGAGCAGAAGCAAAACCTTTCAAGACACATCACAATGCTTTGGACTTAAATGTTTATTTGAGAATTTCTCCTGAACTTTGGTTAAAGAGATTAATCGTTGCTGGTTATTCAAAAGTTTTCGAGATTGGAAGAATTTTTAGAAACGAGGGGATGGACGCAGAACATTTACAAGATTATACACAGATGGAATTTTACTGGGCTTATGCAGATTATAACGACGGGATGAATTTAGTTGAAGAGATGTATAAATATATTGCAAAAGAAGTTTTCGGAACTTTGAAATTTAAGATAAAAGGTTTTGATATTGATTTAGGAAAAAAATGGGAAATGTATGATTTTGTTGGCATGATTAAAAAAATAACTAGTATTGATATTATGAAATCAAGTGAGAAAGAAATTGAGAAGAAGTTGAAAGATTTGAAAATTGAATATGATAAAAAAGGTTTTAATATTACGAGAGGAGTTGACAATCTTTGGAAATATTGCAGAAAGAAAATTGCTGGTCCGGGGTTTTTAGTTAATGTTCCTGTTTTTATGGAACCTCTTGCAAAAAGAATGAAAGATAATCCCAATTTAGTTGAGAGATATCAAATTATTTTAGCCGGAAGTGAAGTTGGGAAAGGATTTAGTGAATTGAATGATCCGATAGACCAACTTGGTAGATTTGAAGAACAGCAAAAATTGAGAGAGCAAGGCGATGAAGAAGCACAAATGAAAGATGATGAATTTGTTGAAGCTTTAAAATATGGTATGCCTCCCACAACAGGGTTTGGAATTTCTGAAAGATTGTTTTCATTTCTCGAGGGAAAACCAATTAGAGAATGTCAAATTTTTCCGTTGATGCGTCCAAAAGATTTTGTTGAAAAAAAAGGGAAAAAATAA
>CAZFCT010000005.1:0-17770 GCA_964517885.1 Candidatus Woesearchaeota archaeon | reverse complement strand
TTACAAGCGAGGGATTTATGATAAAAAAATATGAATATAAATGTGTAAGTATATTAAAATTTGAAAAGAAAATTCAAAAAATTTTAAACGAATACGGCAACGAAGGTTGGGAATTAATTTGTGTTTGGGGAACATTTCATTATTTCAAAAGAGAAAAAAAGAAGAGAATTTAAAAGTAAAAGATTCTATAAAAAAAGAATATGGTGATTGAAAAATTTGCTGAAAGTTTCTTAAATGCATATCAAAGTTTGGTTTCTATTATGCCTGAACATTTGAGAATAATTCCGCCTGTTTTTTTTATCGCGATAACATTAACAATTTATAGTCTTTTTGTCTGGTTTTTTTATCGGCTTCTTGCACGAAGAGATGTTATTGGATTAAATTTAAAAAAATATAATAAAGACAGAGACGGGGCAATAAAAAAATTTTTTGCAGTTCTTTTTTATATTGTTGAATTTATCTTTATTGGGCCTGTAGTAATTTTCTTTTGGTTTGCGGTGCTTTCTATTTTCTTTATTGTTTTAGCAAGAGAACTTGAAGTTGGAACAGTTATGTTAATTTGCGCAGCTTTGATTTCTGCAATAAGAGTTACATCTTATTTTAATGAAAATTTATCAAAAGATTTAGCAAAAATGGTTCCGTTCACTATGATTGCTGTTGTCTTGACTACTCCAGATTTTTGGAATATTTCTGAAATGATTTCTAGAATAACACAGATTCCTTCTTTTTTTAATGAAGCAATTTATTATTTATTTTTTATTCTTGTTTTAGAATCTTTTTTAAGATTAATCTTTCTTCCACTTCAAATTGCTGCTTCTGTAAAAGGAACCTAAAAAATATAAACTTCTTATTCTAAACAATTTTATGGAAGAGGTAAAAAATTCTGAAAAATCTGTGAGAGGGAAAAAAAGTCGTGCGGCTGGACAAAGATTTGAAGTAAAAGTTCGACAGAATTTAGAACAGATTGGATGGGTTGTTTCAAAATGGATGAATACTGTGGATTATGACAGAGAAGGAAAAACTGGAAAACTGGTCTCAGCAAAAAGAATTTATAATCCTTTTATGAAAGCGATGACAATCGGAACAGGATTTCCTGATTTTGTTTGTTTCAAAAGAAATAGCGACGGTAATTATGAAGTTATTGGATTAGAAGTTAAATCAAACGGATATTTAGATAAAATAGAAAAAGGAATATGTTTGTGGCTTTTGAAAAATAAAATATTCTCAAGAATTTTGATTGCAAAAAAAGGCAATAAAAGGGGAGATATAGAATATATTGATTTTGAAGAAAAATATGAAAAAAAGAAATAAATTTTTAGTGATAGAAGTTTTTATTTTGATTTTTGTATTGAGTTTTGTCTTCGCTGAATGCACAGATTCACAAATTGATATTAATTCTGCGTCGCTGGAAGAATTAGATAATTTAATGGGGGTTGGAAAAGCAATTGCAGAAAATATAATTAACTCTCGTCCGTTTAATTCAATTGAGGATTTAATTAATGTAAATCGTATTGGAGAAAAAACATTAGAAAAAATTAAAGAACAGGGACTTGCTTGCGTTGAAGAAGAAATTAAAAAAGATGATGAAGAAAAAGAAGAAAATTTAAATGAAGAATATATTCCGGAGATTGAAGTAGATTATCCAAAATTGGTCATAATAAATGAAGAGTTTAATTTTAAAGTTAAATTAATAAATTTTCCTGAAGGAAAATATGATTTGAAAATTGAAATTTTTGATGAAGATACGAGAATTGCAAAAATTTTGAATGATGAAGTTTGGAAATCAACTAATTTTTATCTTGAGAATGTGATAGAAAATGATGAAGAGGAAGATTTTGTTTTAAAAATAATTTCTGATTTTGAAGATGCAAGAATAGAAATAAAAATTAAAGATTCTAAAGAGAAAATCAGAAATTTTGTAAGTTATAAAATATCAAAAGAGGACGATGATTTTGAAGAGGATGAAGATTTAGAAGAAAGTCTTGAGGAAGTAGAAGTTTCTTATGATGAAACTACAGAAAATGTTAATTTAAAACCAATTATTTTAAATACAAAAAATATAAAAAGTGAAAATGACAAGGAACTTTCAACGAAGAATTTAGCATTGTATGGCGTGATATTTTTTTGCGTTATATTTGGAGCTTTATTTTTCTTAAATAAAAAGAAATATAAAAATGAATTTCAGTGAAAAAAAAATAAAAGCAGTTTTGATTTTGGAAATTTTAGGAAGACCTCCTGAATTTCTTACAGAAACATTAGAAAAAATAATGAAAGACATGGAAGGAGAGAAAGGCGTTTCTGTTTTAGATAAAAAAATAAATCCTCCGGTTTTAATGAAGGACCAAAAAGATTTTTACACGAGTTTTGCAGAAGTTGAAGTGGAAACAGAGAGTTTGACTACTCTTACAATTTTGATGTTTAAATATATGCCAGCACATGTAGAATTAATTTCTCCACAGAATATTAGTTTGAAAAATTCAGATTTCGAAGAGATTCTTAATGAAATTACAAGAAGATTACATGGGTATGAAGAAGTTGCGAGAATTTTGCAAAACGAAAAAATTATTTTAGAAAAGAGACTTAAAGAAAGTGCAGAGAAAAATGTTGAAAAAGAAAGCTCTGAAAAAGTTAAGACATCTTCTACAAAAAGTAAAATAAAAAATAAGAAGTGATTCAAAAGATAATCTCTATTCAATATTCAGGATATTACTTTAATAATTTAAATTATAAAAAAATAAAAAAAATATTAGGAGAAAAAGAAGAGTTAAGAATAGAAAATATGTTTAAAGAAAAATATGAAAAAGTTCAGCCAATTTTGGAAGGAAGATTAATTAATATTTTAGTTTAATGTTTTCCTTTTGCAACTTTTAATAAATCAACAGGTTTCTTTGATTTTTTATATTTTTTAAAATAAAACCAAGTGATTCCTCCAATTAAAAACAAGATTAAAATTATAGCAATAATTCTTCCGGAATTACTTTTTTTTATTTCTGAACAAGTTCCGATACAACACCATCCGTCTGAAGCAGGATCTAATTTCCCTTCACATTTTTTTGTTTCAGTATCACAGATAACACCTCCAAGTTCTGCGCAAGTTTTTGTTGAGGGAGTTTTTGCATCTGAAGGATTTGTTAAAAAAGAAAGAGAAACAAATAAGGAAATTTGTTCTTCGTCAAAATCTGCGTAAACATAACCTTCAACTTCTGCGTTCTCTTCAGAGAAAAAAGATAATTCAAAAGATTCATTTGAATTTGGTTTTAAACTTTTTATTTCATCATTTGATAAAACAGAATAATAAGCTAAGTCATCTGAAAGAGAAATTGAAACTTTTTGAATTTCAGAATCTTTTACATTTGATAAAATAATTTTTTCTACATGTAATGAATTTGTAGGTATAAATAATGATAAATTTGAGTTGAAGAATTTAACTCCTTTATTTTGTTCTTCAATAGGGAAAATTGTTTCTCCTTCCGACGCTGTATTTGAAATTCTTGTTGGAACATCATAATTTGTATTTTCTGAAGAGAAGATTATATCATTAAATGATGTTGTAACTTCTCCTAAAATAAAATCAATTTTTCTTGATTCTCCTGCTCTTAAGATTAGAGAGATTTCTTTTGTTCCCTCGTCAGAAATATAAAAAGCACTTGAGAAATTTGAGGTGCTAACGTCGACATCTAATGAAGAATCTTTTAAATTTTGAATTGTTATTGAAAAATTTTTTGAAGAATCAACTACTCCAGGCGTGATAAAAAAGTCTGCTTTTTCTTCTGTTATTGAAAAATTTTTCTTAACATCGTCATCAAGAATTACGCTCCCAAGGGTGTATTTTATATTTTCTAAAGATATAGAATAATTTCCTTCGGGTTTATCAGATAAAAGTGCGTAAAGATAATAATCATAATTAATTTTTATTAAAGAATATTCAAAAGAAACTCTTTCGTGTTCTTTATAGAAAAGTAAGTTTTCTTTTTGGAGGGAGTTCACAAAATTCCCAGAAATTTTAGCGATAAGAGTTTCGCCTTGTGAAAATTCTGAATTCATATCTATTTCTATTGCAGAAATCCCGCTAATTAAAAAAAGTGAAAAAAGAAAAAAGAAAAAATATTTTTTCATTTTATTTACCAATATCTTTTAATTTTTTAAGTATATCATCAAATTCACTTTGATTTTGTGTAGGTTTTCTAACAGGTTGCGTTCGTGGAGGTTGTTGTGGAGGAATTATTCTTCTTTGGATAGCTCCAGGATAAACTTTTGAAGAAGGTGTTTGAGGAAATTTACTTGGAACTGGTTTTTTCTTTTTAGAATTTTTGAATAATTTTGTTTTTATTTTTAGTATGAAATCTTTTAATTTTTTTCTAAAAATAATTCCAAGAGCAACAAGAATAATTAGAATAGAAAGTAAGATAATTAATAATAAATTATTTGATTTTTTTGGGATACAACAAACACCAGAATCACAACTATAAGGTGAAAGTTCTTCGCTACTACCACAAGAATTTTTACAATATCCGCCATACATGCTACATTCAGAAGTTTGCGTAACTTGTTCACAAGTTCCCCCAACACAACAGAATTTTTCTGAATTTGAATCAGAAGAATCAACAACACTTCCGTCGACACATTCTTCATCTGAAGAACATAATTCACCATCCAAAGTAGAACAAGATTCTAATTCTAATGGTTTATCACAACAAATAGTTCCATAACAACCTGTGTAATTTGATAAAACATTTCCTCCAACAGAAGAACAAACAGACCTTGATAAACAGTAATATCCCGAATTTTCGCAATCTTTTTCATCACTTATTTCTTCAATTGTTTCAGATAAATTTTTTGATTCAGACCAAATTGAATAGATTAAGAATGCTGTATTTCTTAAATTTCCTTGCCAACATCCGTCGTCGTCCTGAACTTCTGCAAGCCATTCTTTTGTGCTAGTTTTTTCTGCAAATTCAGAACCTCTAAAAGGTAAAAGTGCGACAGCAGTATCATAAAATTTATCTCCTGATTCCAACCACCATTCTTCACTTTGTTTTAATAATAATTCATTTTTGTATTCGCCAGTTAAAGAATATAAAAAAGATTCTGGAAGATATCTTGGGTTTTCATCTAATCCTGAAATTAAATAAGGAAGATAAGAATTTATTTCATAATTTAAAGCTTTGAGAACAAATGCTGCCCATAAAGTTCCTTCATAATTACAAGTTCCGTCTTCTTTAAAACAAGATGAACTTACAGTTTCTGTTGTTGAAGCACTTCCAGAAGCAGAGTTTGTTTTTCCAGAAACATAAAATGTTGGAGAATAAATTTTTTTGTAAAGTAAAGAAGTTAAAAAAGAATTTTCACAAGAGATTTCAAATTCCTCGTCGTAACAAGAGGGAGAAATTTTAAACCAGTAATCATCATAAACAGACAAACATTTTCCTGCAGAACTACTTAATGTTTTATCTTCATTGATTGAAAAAGAATATTCGCTATCTGAATAAGATATTGTGCATGTTGTGGGAATTGAACTTTCAACTTGGAGGAACCAATCAATACCAGAAAAATCTGTTTTTTGTTCTATTAACCATTCTTCTGCTTCGTCTGTATTTGTCCCAGAAGTTTTTAGTGCAAGAATTGCTTGTGCAGTTGTTTTAACAGAACAATCTGAACGAGGCCAGCATTCTCCATTTCTTGTATCTTCTTGAAGTTCTGTTTTACATTCTCCGATAGATAAAAGAGAGAAAATTTTTTCTTCAGTAGAAATTGAATCACATCCTTTTGAATCAATTTTTGATTTTAAACAAGTAGAAGCATTGGCATAAACATTTTCATCTGCAGCATTTACAAAAAATAAAGATAAAACTAATAATATTGTTAAAATAAAAAACACCTTTTTTTTCATGTTCTAATTAATTAGTTGTTATTTTTAAAATTATCTTTCTTCTTGGGAGATTTTTTATTTTGTTGGAAATTTTTTTTAACAACATAATTAACTGGATTTTTAATTAGAGAACAAAGTTCATCTGGAAAACAAACGCCGATTCCTTGATAAAATTCTTTGCAGTTTGGAGGAAGAAGAGGTTTTCTTTTTAGAGCCCAAGAAATTTGAGATTTAATATAACCTGATTGTAATGGAGGATTATTTTTTTCGTTCCAAGAAAATAAAATTTTTTCTAGTTCTTCTTTTTCTGTTCCAATTGAACGGAAAAAATTAATTAAAACAAATACAGAACGCTTTTTTCCGTCGGCAACACCTTCAAGAATTTTTTTTATACAAGGAGGAAAATTTTTTTCAGAGCGGTCAGAAATCTGAATTGGTTTGTATTCAAAAGTTTTCTTTTCTTCAGTTGAAGAATTTTCTTTACTCCAATCAAGTGCTTGCATTAATAATTCAGAAGCTTCTCCTTCTTTACATTCGGGAATAAAATTTTTAACTTCAATTTTAAAGGGGTTTGCGTCTTTCAAATCAAATTCTGAAATTCTATCTTTATCTAAGACAACACTTGCAAGTGCAGTTTTTTCGTGAAGAGAATAAGGCATTCTGAATAAATGTCGCGGAGCAATTAAAACTAAATCTGGAATTACTTCTTTTGGTGCTTTGTAATCTCGAATATATTTATTTGGAGTTGAAAGTTTTGTTATTTTTTCTATTAACATATTTCTTGTTTTTTCCATAATATATTTTGTAATTATTCTCGGCCATTCTGGAAACATATCTGAAGTTTTCACGCCGTTAATTTCTTTTGGAAATGCTTTCCACGGAATTATTATATGAAATCCTTTGCTACCTGAAAATTTTATTCCAATATTTTTTACTCCACTAAAATTTAAAAATTCAATAATTATTTTCGCATAAATTTTACTATAATCAATATATTTACTATCTAAATCCAAAAGTAAATCCCAACCTGCCCGCAATTTGTTTAAATCTTTTTCTGACATTCCTGTTTTAATGTTAAGAGGATTTGTCCAAATCTCTTCTGAAGAATGAAAAGAAGTTGCGCCGCGTTTTACCATAGTGATAATATCTCCGGGATATTCTAAAGTGTCTGGACGTTTTCCAAAACCATTAAAATATCTTGGACAAATTTCCCGATTTGAAGAAAATTCAAGAATTGCTTTTTGGATTTCTGGGCGAGAATAATATAAATTTGTAATCTTTCTAATTCGTTGTTCATTTACGCTGGGAGAGTCCATGTTAAAGAAGATGATGAGAAGTTTAAATAAATAACTTATACTTGAAAATAACAATGCTTAAAAGAGGAGTGTTATTTAAAATTAAATGAGAGTAAAACTTGATGAACCTGTTTTGTTATCGAAAGCAATAGATGTTATCTCTGAATTAGTTACGGAAGTAAAAATAAAATTTAATGATTTTGGAATGAGTATCACGGCTATAGATCCTGCAAATGTTGCGATGGTGAGATTCAAACTTCCGAAAAGTGCGTTTTCACAATTTGAAACAGAAAGTGAAGTTCTTGGAATAAATTTAGAAAATCTTAAAAGAATTTTAAAAAGATGTGGAAATGGAACTCCTTTAATTTTAGAAAAGAAAGAGAATTTTTTGAATATACAAATTCAAGACAGAATAATTAGAAACTTTAGTTTAAATTTAATTGAAGTTGAAAGTGCAGATAAAGAAATTCCTTTATTAGATTATAGTGCAAATATTGAAATGTCTTCGACAGATTTAAATTCTGTCGTGGAAGATTGTGCAGTTGTTTCTGATTCGTGTTCTTTTATAATTGAAATGGGTCAATTTATTGTTGAGTCAAAAGGATTAAATTCTGCTCGCGCAGAGTTTTCAAAAGATGAAGCAAAAATTGAAGCAGAAGATTGTAAATCAAAATATAGTTTAGAATATTTGCAGAAATTTATGAAAGGCGCAAAACTTTCTGACAAAACTTTTTTACATTTCGCGAATGAAAATCCATTAAAAATAGATATTAAAACAGAACATATGGAATTGAATTTTCTTCTTGCACCGAGAGTAGAAACAGATGATTAATTTATTAAAGTTTATAAATAACTATTTCTTAAAATAAATATGTTTGTAAAAAAGGGGAAAGATAAACGAGGACAAGTTACAATTTTTATAATTGTTGGAATAATTGTTGTCGTTGCTGCTGTTTTAATTTATACTTTTTATCCAAAAATAAAAACAACATTAGGAATTGAAGAATCAAATCCTCAAAGTTATATTCAATCTTGTGTTGAGGATAAATTAAAAGAAACAATTGAATTAGTTTCTCTTCAAGGAGGAAGTGTTAATCCAGAGAATTATCTTCTTTATCTAAATAATAAATTAGATTATTTATGTTACACAGGAGAATATTACATTCCATGTATTGTTCAAGAACCAATGTTAAAACAAAATATTGAATTAGAAATTTTAAAAGAAATTAAACCTACTGTAGATGATTGTTTTGATTCTTTAGAAAAAAGTTATGTTGGAAAAGGATATGATGTAAAAATAAAAGAAGGAGAGAAAAATGTTGAACTATTGCCGAAGAAAATTGTTACAACTTTTAATAAAGAAGTTACTTTTACAAAAGGAACAGATGTTCAAGAGTATGACGAGTTTGTTATTTCTGTAGAAAATAATCTTTATGAATTAATTGCAATTGCAAATAATATAATTGAATGGGAATCAATTTTTGGAGATGTAGATGTAACAAATTATATGGCTTATTATCCTAATTTAAAAGTTGAAAAAATATTAAGAGGAAGTGAAGGAGAGATTTATATAATAACAGACAGAACAAATGGAGATAAATTTCAATTTGCAGTCCGCGGAATTGTCTGGCCAGCCGGATATGTAAATCCAATTATAGAATGAAAATAGGAAAAGTATTATTGGTTATTTTTAGTATTTATTTAATTGGAATTGTAAGTGCAACATATTGTTGTCAGGAAACTGTTTCGGGAGCATATTGTCAAAATGTAAATGAAATCTCTGAATGTAAAACAGGAGTAAAAAATTCAATTACAGGAGAAACATATAGTAATATTCAAACATTGTGTCAAGCAACTTCTTATTGTAAGTTAGGAACATGTATTAATCAAGAAGAAGGAAAGTGTATGTCAAATGTAGCACAAAGTGTTTGTGAACAAAAAGGGGGACAATGGAGTGCTGAACAAAGTGATAAATTACCACAATGTAAACTAGGGTGTTGTCAAATGGGAAACCAAGGATTTCTTAGCACAAAAATTGGATGTAATAAAATTGGAGAAGATTATGGAACAATAACAAAATTTAATTCAGCAATAACAAATGAGTTAGTTTGTCAATTAAGTATTGACTCTGGAGAAGAGGGAGCATGTGTTTATACAGAAGATTATGTTCAAACTTGTAAAAGAACAACAAATGAAGAATGTAATAAAATAGAAAGTAATTCTAGGTATTCAAATGTTTCTTTTCATTTAGGATATTTATGTTCTGCAACATCTTTAGGTTCAATTTGTGGAAGAACAGAAAAAACAGAATGTGATTCAAATTATAAAGTTAGATTTGTAGATGGATGTGGAAATTTAGCTAACATTTATGATTCTTCAAAAATAAATAATGAAAATTATTGGACATATATTCAGAATCCAGATTGTGGAGATGATAAAGGAAATAAAAATTCTGCAACCTGTGGAGATTGTGATTATTATTCAGGAAGTATGTGTTTAGATAAAGGGAAAGAAAAAGTTGATTATGGAAATTATATTTGTGGAGATTTAGATTGCGTAAATTATGATGGATTTTATAACGGAAACGGGGATTATCCTCGACATGGTGAAAGTTGGTGTGCATCTGCAGGAACACCAGATACTCCCGGAAGTAGTTATTTTAGATTGTATTGTTATAATGGAGAAGTAAATATTGAAGAATGTGATTCTACAAGACAAATGATTTGTGAACAAGAATTTTATGAAGATACGGGTTATTCAAGAGGTTCTTGTCAAGTAAAAAATAGATGGGAAGATTGTTGGAAACAAAACACAAGTGAAAGTTGTAATGATACAGAATTAAGGGACTGTCAATGGATGAAATATGACGGAAAAGATTATGTTTTATCTGAAGAATTTGGTTTTGTAAGAAAATCAGATTTAGAGGATTATAAGGGTGAAGAAGGAATTTGTGTTCCAAAATATGCACCTGGTTTTGAAAGAGATAAAAATAATAAAATTATTGGGGGAGAATCTTGTCAAATGGTAAATACAGTTTGTCAGGTAACATATGAAAGGACACCACATAATCCATTTGATAATGATTGGCATTGTAAAGATAACTGTTATTGTGAAAAAGATAGTTTTAAGACAGAGATGAATAAAATTTGTTCTTCATTAGGGGATTGTGGAATAAAGCAAAATTATTTAGATATATTTGGAAAAGAACAAGAGGTTATTACAAAAGAGTAAGATGATAAAAAAAATAAAAAATAATCTAGAAAGAAGTGTTGCATTATTTGAAATTGTGTTAATGATATTAAGTGTTTTAACATTTTCTTATTTAATTGGAAGTGAAATTGAAATAATTGATGCAAGTGACAAGTTTGTTAATATTCCTAATACGGCTGCACAAGAAGCAGCAAGATTAGGAAAAGAAGCAGCAGAAAAAATAAAATTAGAAACTATTGCAAGTCACATTCCAAGAAGCAACCCAATTCCCGGAGCAGCAACACCAAAGGTAGGAACATCAACAGCAGCAGAAATAGCAAAAGCAGCAGCAGGTGGAGCAGAACTAGGACCCACTCCTGTTGGAGATATTTTAACTACACCTGCAACACAAAAATGGTGGCAAATTGCATGGGAAGGAACAAAAAAAGTTGTTGGACAAGCTGCAGTAAATGCATTAATTGGGTATGGACTTTATATGGCAACATCTTATATTTCTCAATTAGCTGGATGGGGAAAAACTAAATCAGAAGAGTTAGGTTCAGACATTGGTTGGGGGTATTTTTTGGGTTCAACACTTGCAGCAATAATAGCCCAAACTCCTTTAGCAAATGTTGGATGGATTGGAGCATTAGTTAACCCAATAGGTGGAGGACTTTTTGGAGGATTAATCTCTGTTAGTTGGTTAGGAATAGCGGGAATTATTGGAGGGGGAATAGTTTTTATTCTTAAATATACAGAAACAGATATAAAAATAATTACTTATTCTTGTAATCCCTGGTTTCCTGAAAAAGGAGGGGAACATTGTGAAGAATGCAACAAAGGAGAATTCCCTTGTTCAGAATATAGATGTGAAAGTTTAGGTATGGGTTGTGAATTGATTAATAAAGGTGAAGAAGAAGAAATGTGTGTTTGGTTAAATGAAGATGATATATTACCTCCAGAAATTAGTTCTTGGGATGTTCCATTAAATAAAAATTTATTTGAATATGTTCCTGGAAAAGCAACATCACCAGGAGATAAAGGTGTAGAAATAAAATATAAAGAAACAGACGATGGATGTGTTCCTCCTTTTACAAGATTTGAGTATGGAATTACATTAAATGAACCCGGAGCTTGTAAATATACAATAAATGATAGAACAAAGAACTTTGATGAAATGGGAGATACTTGGTTAAGTAATAGTTACTATGTTTATAATCATTCAATTTTAGCGATTCATGGAGGGAATTCTGAATTAGAATCAGAAGGAATAATTATCCCGAATGGAGGAAACTATGAAGTTTATGTTAGATGTGAAGACAAAAATGGAAATACAAACGATGGAAATTTTGTTTTCAAATACTGTGTTAGTGACGAGCCAGATATAGAACCTCCAAGGATTGAAGTAACAAACCCAATGAACACTATGCCAATTAAAGAAGGGCAAGATTCAATAGATATAGAAGTTTATACAAATAAACCTTCAGATTGTAAATGGAGTCACAATAATGAAAATTATGATATTATGCCTGAAATAATGAGTTGCGCTAGCAATATTACAGAGATAGGAGCAAATATGCTTTACAAGTGTACTACAACATTAACTGGATTAAAAGATTCTACTGAAAATAAATTTTATTTTAATTGTAAAAGTTATCCATTAAAACAAGGAACAGAACAAGAATCAGAAAGAAAGACTATGGCAAATAATTATATTTATACTTTAATGGGAACAAAGGCATTAGTCATTGATTCTGTTACACCAAATAATACAATTGTTAGAGATTCAACAGAAAGTGTGAAAGTTATATTAGATGTTAAAACATCTTCTGGTTCAGATAAAGGAAACTCTTGGTGTTATGTAAAAGAATCTTCTGCAGAGAGCTACACTTTGTTCTTAAGTGATGCTACAAAAAGTAATTATCAACACACACAAGAATTATGGCTTACAGAAGGGAATTATAATTATGATATAAAGTGCTGTGATTTAGGAGGAAATTGCGATACAGAAAGTATTAGTTTTTCTGTTGAAACAGACACTGAAGCACCGAAGGTGATTAGGATTTACAAAGAAGGTTCTGAATTGAAGTTAGTAACAAATGAAAAAGCAGAATGTGTTTATGATACCACAAGTTGCAATTATGTTTTTGAGAATGGGGTGAAAGTTTCAAGTGTTGATGGTGTGCGCCATAATATTGGGTGGAGTACTCAAGATACTTTGTACATAAAATGTAAGGATGACTTTGAAGGACAACCATCTGCAGAAACTTGCACGATTATAATTCGCCCTTCAGATACTTTCTAGAATAAGAAAATTTATAATGTATAATTTGTTTTTTAAAATATGAATTCAAAAAAGGGGCAGTTAGAAATTTCATTTGGTATGATTTTTTCAATTATTCTCGTGATTGCTTTTCTTGGTTTTGGATTTTATGCTATAACAAAATTTATTGAGATGCAACAAACAATACAAATAGAAAAGTTTGCAAGTGATTTTCAAGAGGATGTTAATACAGTTTGGAAAAGTTTGCAAGGAAGTCAGACAAAGAGTTATACTTTGCCGGAGAAAATAATTGCTGTTTGTTTTATTAATGAAGAATCAAGAAATATGAAATTTTTATCTGAAAGAATTATTTCTGGAAGATATATAGAAAAAATAGATATAGATAAAAGTTTAGGAAATCAGAAAGAGTTTTGTATTGAAAACACCGACGGAAAAGTTAATTTAATTATTTCAAAAGAATATGGAGAGACATTAGTTACTATTAAGAAATAAAATGAAAAAATTTTTCTGTAAAAAAGGTGCAATTGAAATTTCGTTTGGTTGGCTTTTTGCGATAATCGCTGGAGCGGTTATTTTATTTCTTGCAATTTATCTTAGTTCAAGAATAATTGGAAGTTCCGACGAGACAATTAGTGCAGAGACAGGAAAAGAAATAACTATTTTATTAAATCCTCTTGAAACAAGTTTTGAAAGTGCGCAGAAAACTTCGATTACAATTCCCGCAGAAACAAGAATAACAAATTTGTGTAGCAATGAAACTCCTTTTGGAAAACAAACACTGCAATTAGATCAAAAAAGATTTAATGCGTGGTCTGAAACAGATATAAAAATAAATTCTTACAATAAATATATTTTTTCTGAAAAAGAAATAATTGGAAAAAAGTTTTATTTATTTTCAAAACCATTTAATTTTCCTTTTAAAATTGCGAATTTAATTTATATGACTTCTGCCGACGATGTTTACTGTTTTAAAAACGCTCCTTCAGATATAGAGAGAGAAATTTCAAATTTGAATCAATCAAATCTTTTAATTGAAAATTGTCCTGATGAAAGTATAAAAGTTTGTTTTACAGAAAGAGGTTGTGATATTGATGTGGATTATCCTGAAGGCGAAGTAAGAAAAGGAAAAGATATATTTTATTTTACTGGGCTTGAAGATTCTGATGCTTTGATGTATGCAGCAATTTTTTCAGATAAAAAAGTTTACGAATGTCAAATTAGACGGGTTATGTTAAGATTAAAAGAACTTGTAAATCTTTATAAAAATAAAGAAAAAATTTTGCAGGAAACTGGTTGTAACGACGATATTGATGCAGATTTAATTGAGTTTGAAGGATTAGTAAATGGTGTGAAGGAATCTGTGGATTTATTTGCTGTAAAAGAAAAAGCAGATGAAATTGAAGATAGAAATAAAAGGTTGGAGTGTATGTTATGGTAAAATTTTCTAGAAAAGGACAAATGAAAATTCAGCAGATGGCGTTTATGTTAATAGCAATAACTTTATTTTTTGTTTTAGTAGTAGTATTCTTTTTAGCAATAAGTTTGCAAGGAGTTAGAAGAACAGCGACGATGCTTGAAGAAGAAAATGCGATGTTGCTTGTTTCAAAACTTGCAAATTCTCCAGAATTCTCATGTGGAAATTCTTTTGGTGGAAGCAGAGCAAATTGCATTGATTTTGATAAAATATTTGCATTAAAAAAAACATTAAATAAATATCAAACTTTTTGGGGAGTTACAAAAATTTATGTGAGAAAAATTTATCCTGAAGGAGATGTTGTTTGTGACGACAAGAATTATCCGAATTGTGGTTTAATAAAATTGTTAGATAAAAATGTAAATTCCACGTCGTTTAGTTCTAATTTTGTCTCGCTATGCAGAAAAGAAAAGATGGGTAATTCAATTGAAGATAAATGTGAGATAGCAATTTTAATGATTGCGTCGGAGGATAAAGGATGAATAAAAAAGGACAAGAAGAAATAGTTGGATTTGTAATTATAATTGCACTTGTATCTGTGATTATTTTAATTTTGCTTAGTTTTATGTTAAACAAAAAAGAAATTGTTGCCGTCGAGAGTTACGAAGTTGAAAGTTTTGTCCAGTCAATGTTGCAGTATACAACAGAATGTGAAAGTTATACTGAATATTTATCTTTTCAGAAACTTATTACATATTGTGATGTTGAAGGTGTTTGTCTAAATGAAGAAGATAGTTGTAAATTGTTGAATTCTACAGCAAGAGCGATTATTGAAAGTGCGTGGAATGTGAATGATGAGAGTGCGATTAAAGGTTATGAATTTAAAATATTTAATGAAGAAGGAGAAATGGTTTCAATAGAAAAAGGAAATAAAACTGCAAATTACAAAGGGAATTATCAGGATTTTGTAAGAAGTGGAGAAGATTACAAAGTTTCTCTTACAATTTATGAATAAATTAAAGTTTTATATGAATTGTAACTAAATTTGAAGTTAATATTGGTTTGTGTCTGATTCTGTTTTTTGTTTTTTCTTCGACTATTTCAATAAAACCAAATCTTTCTAAAAGTTTGACATCGTCGTAAACTACCTTAAAATCGCGGTTTAATTTTTTTGCTAAATCATATAATGACGAAGGGTGTTCTCGTTTGATTGTATTTAATAATCGTGCTTTCTCATTACTTAAAAGTTGTCTTAAATTAGAAATTCCAGAGAAATCATAGTTGGTTTTTTTTGATTTATTGAATAAAGAAAAGGTTCCTTTTGATTCAGTTATTGTTATTTCTCTTACAGGCATAAAATAAATAATCGACGGAAGTATATATATGTTTTCTTTATCCATATATTAGATTCTTATACATTTCTAATAATAATTTTAAGTTTAAAGGTAGTAACTATGTATAAGTTACACCACATAGCTTATAAATAAAACCCCTATTTTAGGGGGTTTTAGAGTATCAATGCAAAAATTGGAGAATAAGATTTTTAAAGGAAAAGGAGTTTTAGATATTACGCTTGAAAGAGCGATGTCTAATAGGGTGTTAGTCATATTCATCTCAATAGGATAGGTTACCCTATACTATCAGGTTGAGAGGGGGTTGTCTTAGACAATCAATCGTAGGAGAGTGAAGTAATCTCTTCTATAAGATAGTTGAAAGGAGGTTAAAAAAATGAAAAAATTTATTAAAAAAGTATCAGCAATTGCAGGTAGTGCTTTGATGATTGGACTTAGTATGGGAACTGCTATGGCTGCTAATTTCCCAAGTGGATATAGCTCAAGTAGTACTGCTATAGTTTATGGAGCAAATGCTGCTATGTCGGATACAACTGGTGCACAAAGTATCATAGATTTTCTAGGTACAGATGGTGGTAGTCTTGTAGTTGAAGGTGGAGAAGATTTCAAATTAGAAAAATCTTCAGATAATTTTAACTTCAACGATGCGTTAAATGCAACTTATGCTACACTTGATGCTGATGAAATGGACTTCTTAGATGATGGAACTTATGACGACGGAGATGTTGATACTGATTACGATCAGACAATAACTCTTAGTAGTAAGACATTAGGACTTTTCGCAGATAGCGACTATGAAGACAAAGAACCAACTGTTGGATTCCATTGGACAAATGGTGAAACAATCCTTAGTTACACAATTGACTTTGATGATGATATACCATATGCAGATTTAGTAGAGACAGACTTGCCTTTACTTGGTAGCAATTATTATGTTTTGAGTGTAACAAACGGTACTGTTATAACAGTTCTAGATACAGCTGAAACAGAAACAGTTCATCTAGGAGAATCAATAACTGTTGGAAGTTACGATGTTGAATTAACATTTGTAGATGCCAGCAATGCAAAATTTGTTATTAATGGTGAAACTACAGATTTAATTGAAGCTAATGAAGAATTTGAATTAAATGATGGTTCATATGTTGTAGTAACTGAAGTAATGTATCAAGATTATGCTGAAGGAACTCAAGGAGTTGAATTCTCTATTGGTTCAGGTAAAATTGAACTTTTAGACGGAGAAGAAGCTGAAGCTAATGATGAAGACATTGACGGACTCGAAGTTACTTTAAATGATGGTTCAGCAGGAGCTACTCATTTAAGTTCTATAACTTTAACTTGGGAAGCTGACGATGACACATTCTTGACAGAAGAAAATTCATTGACAATGCCAGGATTTGAAGTTATTCAATTAGCTTATGGAGGAATGGATTACGAAGGTAGTGCAGAAACAATTTCTGTTGACTCTGGTGAAACATTAACTCTTGACATGGGTAACTATGATTTACCTGTAGCTTGGTATAATGGAACTGTAGCTTTCTTAGGTGAAGAAGACCATTTATTGAAATTAGCAGATAGTAATTACACATACACTGATTTAGGTTATGCAGATACAAATGTGGTTTGGTGGAATAGCCTTGTTGTTAATGCAACAGCAGATGGTTCAAATTCTAGTCAAACGAATCTTACAGTAAATTTAACTACAAGTGCATTAAACCTTTCAGAAGATGAAAGATTTATTGTTACTGCAATAGACCAAGATGTTTCAGATTGTGAAACAGCATATTATGAAGTAACAAACATAGATGTTGATGGAGGAGTTAATGACTTTATAGTTGAATTAGAGGATTTGATTGGAGACGATGATTTAGAATTTGATTCAATCGGAGACACTGATGATGCTGGAGATATCACTGTAACTTTAAGAGGTTTCAGTGCAGATAATTCTTCTGCATTATTTACTTTCAGTTCAGCTGTTGCAACACCAACATATGCAAATGCAATTTCTGAAAAAGGAATGGTTGTTGAATTAGAAACAACTGTTGCAAATTATTACGGAAGTGGTGCTACTCTTACATTTATTGAAGCAGATAAAGATGAAGATGTAAATGAAGGTAGACAATTTACTGTAACTGTAACAAACAACTCAAATAATAACCTTCATGTATCAGGACATAACTTGATAGCTTATGATGAAGAAGATGCAGACGATGTTTACATCGGATATGTTCCTTCTGATTTAGCTTCTATGTTTACATGGGACAAATCTGCTGATGAATATGAATTTTCTATAGATTACTATGGAAAAGAATCAGCTGCTGATGTTCGTGTAATTGCTGGTGGAGATGTTTCATCTAGTGATGGTATCGG
>CAZFCT010000004.1:22626-27648 GCA_964517885.1 Candidatus Woesearchaeota archaeon | reverse complement strand
TCTTCACTTGCAGAAATTAATTTTTTTGCTTTTTCTCTAATTGATTTAATTTTTGCTTCTGCTTTCCAAATTTCTCTTTTATTTTTCAATCCAAATTCTTCTTTGATTTTTACTTCTTCATCAATTCTCGGTTTATCAAAAGGTCTTTTTGGTTTTGAATATGTTTTATGTTTTCTTTTCATTTTATGGTTTTACTTTCTTTTTAATTCCAACACTCTTCTTTTTATTTCTTCTAAAATTGGACTTTGTTCTTTGTCCTCTCATCGGCAAACCAAGAACATGTCTTTGTCCTCTATAACTTTTTATTTTTTTTAATCTTCCAATATCAAAATCTTTTTGTAAATCCAAGTCATTTCCAATTTTTTGTTTATCAATTCCAGTTTCAAAATCTTTTCTTCTATTCATTAAAAAAGAGGGGGCGTCTGGATTTTTTGCAAACTCATTTATTTTTTCAATTTCTTCTTTTGTTAAAGAACCAATTTGTCTTTTTTTATCAAGATTTAATTTTTTACAAATTGCATTTGAAAACGCCCACGAAATTCCTTTTATCTTTGTAAGTCCAACATAAATTTTTAATTTTCCTTCAATATCTTTTGAGAGAATTCTCACTAGTTTCTCTTCATATTTCTGTTCGTTTGTTTTTGGTTTTTCCATTTTATTTTACAAATAAATTATATCTTTCAAGATTTACTAATTCATTGAATATTCTTTTCTGTACGGCTCTTTCTGGATCTGGAAGATTTTGAACTCTTTTTTTCATATCTTCGAAAGATTCAAATTCTTTTTCTTTTCTTTGTTTTAATATTTCTTGCATATGTCTTTTTCCAAATCCTGGAAGTAACTCCAATTGATGAAGTCGTTTATTTATTGCATCTGATTTATTGAAAAATTGAATAAATTCTTCTTCTCGTTCTTTGACTACTTTTTCAATAAGTTCTTGTAATTGATTTTTTGCAGATTCTGTAATTTTCTCTCTGTTCAATCTTCCAAGAATGTAATATATTTTATCTCGCTTTCCTTCTCCAATATAAACTTCTTCTCCAATTTCCAGAGAAATTCCTCGCCTTGGAACGAGTTCTAATAATATTAAACTTTTTTTACCAATAGCCTGAGCTATAGGCATCATTTTCTTCTCCAAGGGATATCCATTCGGTAGATAATCTAATATGATTGCTGTTTCTTCTTTTTCCATTTTTATTATTTGTATTTTTTAATTGTATCAAGTATCTTCTTTGTTTCATCTTCATCTAAACTCACATCAACAAAAATTTTATTTAATTCTTCAGGGGTTTCTGGTAGTAAATCAATCATCTTTATGATGTAATCTGTTTTTATTTTTATGATTTCTAATTTGCCTAATTCTTCTTTTAATTCCTTCGCATCTTTTGAATTTAATTTATTAAATTTTTTTATAAATCCAACTACATTTAATTCGTCTTCATTTTCTTTTTCTACAAATTCTACAACTTCTGCCATGCTCAATGGTTCACTATTTTTTATCATTTTCTTTTGTCTGTTTTATTTTTTTTAAATGTATTGGCTCAACCAAAATTTCTTTTTCTTTTCGTCCTTCTTTTATTTTTACAATATATGTTTTTCCTTTTTTTCCAGCGACGATTCCAGTGCTTCCTTGTAATCTTTTATTAAAATTTACGGGAATAGATTTCTCTCGTGAAATTGCAACAAAATCTCCTTCTTTAAATTTTTGAAAGTATTTACTAAGTTGTAATTTTCCCCGAGTTCTTACTGGTTTTTTATTTGCCATGGAATACTCAAAATTATCTCATTTAAAAAACTATCTTTTAAAGAAATTTTTAGGAAATTTTGTTTCCAACGACATCTTTCCATTTCGGCTCATTTTTTTGTTCCTGTTCTTTAAACAACGCCAAATTTCCACTATCTCTTGCATTATCTGTAGTTTTTTTTATTGCAGCCCACATTTTCTCTCCCCAAACTTGCATACCACATCTATCGCAAATTTCCATAGAACGATCATCAGAAATCTCTGCGTTACAATAAACACATTTTGTCATTTTATCACCTTGTTCTTTTGAAAGATAAAATTACTTTTTAAAGATTTTTATAATATTTTATCTGTTTCCCTTTTACAAAGTTTTATAAATCTTAAATTAGGGATAATATTATGATAATTCCTGTCAGATGTTTTTCATGCGGAAAACCTATTGGACACCTTTGGGAAGAATTTAAAAAACGAATTTCCGAAGGAGAAAATCCAAAGAAAGTTTTAGACGAACTTGGACTAGAACGAGCTTGTTGCAGAGCAATGTTTTTAGGACAAACAGATTTAGTTGAATTGGTTAGTAAGTTTAAGAAGAGTTAATCTTCCAATGAGAAATTTTTTTGCAATGCAAACATTCAATACTTTTTATTTTATTTTTTATTCTAACTTTTTCATTTCCAGAATATGGATTCAAACAATATTTGCAAAATAATTTTCTATTTTCTTTCAGAGAAATATTTTTTCCCATCGCAGATTTTTTTATTTTCTTAATTTCCCTCGGAGATTTATTTTTTATTTCAGAAAAAAAAGTTTTTACCTTTTGAACCAATTCTGTTTTGGATAATTTTTCTTTCATAAAAAGAATAATAAAACTTAATTTAATAATTTTTAGAAAATCAAAGAAGACAGCTTGATTGTTTGGCACCTTGTGGGGCACTAGCGCAGTCAACGTGAGAAGCTTAACTTCTGTGTTCGGAAAGGGAACAGGTGTTTCCAACTCACTATGGCCGTCTTCAAAATTAGGTAATTTACTCACTTTATAAAACTTTTTATACTCTTATCTGGTAATTTTTTTAAGCGGAATTGCCGGAGTGGTCAAACGGGGCAGCCTTAGGAGCTGTCGGCTTAGTGCCTACAAAGGTTCGAATCCTTTATTCCGCATTCTAAAATATTTTAAACCAAATTGTATTCTCTTTTTTATGCCCGGGTAGCTCAGTCTGGATTAGAGCATCACACTCCTAATGTGAGGGTCGCAGGTTCAAATCCTGTCTCGGGCGTAAATTTGATTTGAACTTTGGTTTCATTTGGCTACGCTTGGACGAATGAGGTCGAGCGAACGTGAGGCCCAAATCCTGTCTCGGGCGTTTAAATCATAAACTTTATTAAATCACATTTGACTAATATTTACATGCGCTGATAGTTCAGTGGCAGAATATCTGCCTTCCAAGCAGATGACTCGGGTTCGAATCCCGATCGGCGCATATAACAAATGACAAAAGAAAATTTAAAAAAAAGATTCATAGAATTTCACGACAAGAATTACAAACAATTATTGATTGTTCCAGCAATTTTGCTCCTTTTTTGTTTAGGTTATCTTTTCTTTTTTTATCAAAATAATGAAGGAAATTTTTTCTACAAAGATATTTCTTTAACTGGAGGAACTTCCATTACTCTCGAGGAAAAAATAGACGCTGCTGATTTAAAAAATTTTCTTTCAGAAAAATTAGAAGATGTAAATGTTCGAGAAATTTCTGATTTAATTACTAAAGAACAAAAAGCAATAATTATTCAAACTAAATCTAATAAAGATGAATCTAAAAAAATTCTTGAAGAATATTTAGGATACGACTTAATTGACGGTGAAAACGTCAGTTTTGAATTTACAGGTCCAACTCTCAGTGAAAATTTTTATCAACAACTTTTAATTGCACTTTTAATCGCATTTTTTTTAATGGCAATTGTTGTGTTCTTTCAATTTAGAGTTTTTGTTCCCTCTTTGGCTGTTATCTTTGCTGCATTTGCAGATATTTTAATGACTCTCGTTACAATAAATCTTTTAGGAGTAAAACTTTCTTCTGCAGGAATTGTTGCATTAATTATGTTAATTGGTTATTCTGTTGATACAGATATTTTACTTTCTAACAAAATTCTCAAGAGAAGTGGTTCTTCTTTGAACAAACGTTTATTTGATTCTTTTAAAACCGGAGCAACAATGACCATAACTTCTCTCGTCGCAGTTACAATTGCTTATTTAATCATCGGACAATTTTCTTCTGTTCTTCATCAGATTTTTTTAATTATGGCGATTGGACTTAGTTTTGATTTGTTAAATACATGGATTACAAATGTTTCAATAATTAAATGGTATGTTTTGAAAAAAAGAAAATGAAAATAAAATTAACTTTCAAAATTTGGTTATGGTTAATAATTTTATCTTTTGCCTTACTTTCTATTTTTATAACTCCTAACTTTTTGCAAAAAGGAGTTGTGGTTTCAAGTATTGAAACAAACTCCCCCGCATTTGAAGAAGGACTTCGTCAGGGAGATATTATAATTTCTATCGACGGACAAAAAATAGAACATGTAGAAAATTATTTAGATGTAATGCAAAATAAATTTCTCTCTGGAGAAAAAGTTAGAACAATTATTACAACAACAAAATCTGAATTTGTATTTTTTTCTAATGAATCTCTTAAGCTTGTTGTCTCTGAAATTCCGAGGACAAATGTTAAAACAGGGCTTGATTTAAGTGGTGGTGCAAGAGCATTAGTTCAAGCAGAAAATTATTCTTTATCTTCTGAAGATGTAAATAATTTAATTGATATGATTAGCAATAGATTTAATGTTTACGGAATTTCAGATATGGATGTTCGTTCTGTTTCTGATTTGGCAGGAAAAAATTTTGTACAAATAGAAATTGCTGGAGCAACTCCAAAAGATTTAGAAAATTTAATCTCCCAACAAGGAAAGTTTGAAGCAAAAATAGGAAATGAAACTGTTTTTGTCGGCGGAAAAGATATAAAAAATGTAAAACAAGCAGGGCAAGATGTTGGAATCTTTTCTTGTGAACAATTTTCTCAAGGGCATGTTTGTTCTTTTAGATTCCCTATTTTAATTAGTCAAGAATCTGCAGAAAGAATGGCAGAAATAACTTCAAAATTAGAAGTTGTAAAAAATGCAAATGGACAAGATTCTCTCTCTGAGCCAATTAATTTATATTTGGATGAAATGTTTTATAGCAATCTTTCTATAAGTGCAGATTTGAAAGGAAACCCAGCAAC
>CAZFCT010000004.1:0-22526 GCA_964517885.1 Candidatus Woesearchaeota archaeon | reverse complement strand
GTTGCAGCATTTATTAAATGGGATTTGGATTTACCAAGTATTGCGGGAATTTTAACAGCAATTGGAACTGGTATTGACGACCAAATTGTGGTTTTAGATGAAGCAAAAAATAAAGAATCTTCAATAAGCATTAAAGAAAGAATCAAAAGAGCATTTATTATAATTATCGGAGCATATGTTACTTCTGTTGCTTCGTTACTCCCTTTATGGTGGGCAGGCGCAGGATTATTAAAAGGATTTGTTTTCACAACTTTAATTGGAATCACCATCGGTGTTTTAATCACGCGTCCAGCATTTGCAGATATTGTAAAAATTACTGAAAAGAATTAAATATCTTTAATAGATTAAATATAAAAAGAAAATTTTTCTTTTTCTTCTATGGACACTTTTTTATTTGAAGAGAAAAATGATTTGAAAAATATTTTTCAAAGAATAAGAAAAAAAGATTTTTCTGGAAATACAGGTTTAGCAATTAAAAATTCAATTTACAATTTTTCAACAACATTAATTTCTAAATTTGGTTCATTAATCTTTACAGTCATTATTGCGAGATTATTGATGCCTGAACTTTTTGGTTTTTACAATTTAGCACTTTCTACAATTTTAATTTTTGCTGCAATTTCTGAACTTGGAATAAATCAATCTATTGTTCGATTTGTTTCGCATTCTCTCGGAAAAAATAAAAAAACAAAAGCAAAAGATTACTTAATTTATTTCGCGAAAATAAAATTTATCCTATGTTTTATAAGCATTATTCTCTTGTTAATTTTTTCTAAATTTATTGCAGAAACATATTATCAAAAACCAATTTTCTTAGCTTTACTCGCAGGAATATTTTATATTATTTTTACTCAAATTACAAATTACTTTATTTCAGTTTTAAATTCCTTTAACAACTTTAAAAGCATTTTATTTAAGGAAATAATTTTTCAATTTTCAAGAATAATTTTTGTCCCTCTTGCAGTTGTTTATGCAATAAAATTATCTCTTTCAAACGAAACAATTTTATTTTATGTTATTCTTGCTCTTTCAATTTCATATTTTTTAACTGGTGTTTATTTGTTTTTTATAACAAAGAAAAAACTTTATTTTCAACCAAAAGGTTCAAAGATTCTCTCTAAAGAGGAAAAGAAAGATGCAAATCGTTTTGTTATTTTAACTGCAGTGATAGTTCTTTCTGGAGTATTTTTTGGGAATATTGACAAGGTGATGCTCGGGAGATTTATTGCTGGAGAGTTTATTGGTTATTATCAAGCGGCGTTTAGTTTAGTTTGTGCTTTGTCTTCTTTAGGCATGTTTGGTGCAGTTTTATTACCAATATTTAGTAGAATGAAAAATAAAGACATGGATAAAGCAATGAAAAAAATAACAAGAATTGTTTTCCTAACAAGTTTAGTTTTTTTTGCCTTGACTTTTATTTTCTCAACTCTTGCAGTTAGAATAATTTATGGAGGAGATTATTTTCCAGCAGCAAATATCCTAAAATTATTTTCTATTTTAATTTTAATAATCCCAATGATAAATATATATCTTCCTTATTTTATGTCTCAAAACAAACCAGAAGTAATTGCAAAATCTCTCGGAATCTCTACAATTATTAATATAATATTAAATTATATTTTGATAAAAACATTATTACCTTACGGACAACTTTCTGCAGTTTACGGTGCAACAATTGCAACAATAATTAGTCAAGGGATTTATTTAGGAATCCTTATTTTTAGAAAGAAGTAGTTTTTTAATAGAATAATTAAAAAGAATTATTTATTTTATTTTTTAAGAGAAATTTTTTATTGTTTATAGATTATTCCTATCCCGGGTCTTTTGTCTATATTTTTAGATAAAATTTCCTCACTTTTATATTTACTTTTTATTTCATCCCAAAACTTTTTAACACCTTGTATTGAATAGACATCATGAAATGCAATAATTCCCCCCTTCCTTACTAAGTCAAAATATAATTCAAAATCTTTTTTTATACCTTCATATGAATGGTCTGCATCAATGTGGAGGAAATCTAATTGCTTTCCGTTGAGTATTTTTTTAACTTTTTTGAGTGTTTCTGTATTATGAGAATTTCCTATTATCAAATTAAGTTTTTGATTTTTCTGAGGGATACTTTTAACTATTAAAAATTTTAAAATTGTTTTTATTTTTTTAAATTTAGTCCATTCAGAAGGATAATCTATTCCAATCATATGCAATTTTTTTATTTGTCTTGAAAAGATATATAGGGATCCTCCCTTATAAGTTCCAATTTCCATCATTAATTTTGGATTAAGTTTTTTATAAATTTGAATTAATTTTTCAAATTCTTCTCTTGATTGTTGTATTTTCATACAACTATTTGAAAAAATAAAATCAATAGAGTTATTTTTATCTGTTTTTTTAAAAAAGAATTTTAAACCATCAATTATAATTTGATAAATTTTTGTAGATTTTTTCATTTTAAAACTTCCTCATATATTTTTTCTATTTGTTTAATATTTTTTTCCAAATTAAATTCTCCAATTACTTTTTTTCTCGATTCTTTACCCATTTTATTTCTTTCTTTTTTATTTTTTATTAAATTATAAATTTTATCCGACAATTCTAAAGGATTATTTGGATTTATTAAAAAACCATTTTTTTTATCTTCAATCGCTTCAGGAATTCCCCTAATATTACTTCCAATCATTGGTTTTCCACAAGCCATTGCTTCAATTAATACTAATGGCAAACCTTCACCATATAAGCTTGGAACTACAAAAAGAGAACATTTTGACATAAACTCTTTAGTTTTTTTATGAGACAATGCACCAACCAATTTTACATTTTTTAATTTAAGTTTTTTAATTAAATTTCCTAAAGCTTGCCTTTCTGGACCCTCCCCAATTATAACAAATTTAATATTTTTTAATCTTTTATCTGAAGCAGATTTTATTAATATTTCAAAACCTTTCATCTTAGCTAACCTTCCCACAGCAAGAATATAATTTTCTTCTTCTTTATTTTCAAAATTTTTTATAAAAATTCCATTTCGGATTATTTGGATTTCTTTTTCTGTAAATCTTTTGGCTTCTTTTTGAACTGCTTCAGAAACTGCAATGGTCACATCCGCGCTATTTAGAATTTTTTTTATGATTGGTTTGAATATTCCTTTAATTCCCCCAAAATACATTCCGCTTCCATGCAAGGTAATAACAAGAGGTTTTTTAGTTATTTTTTTTAATATTGCTCCAATAATTCCATAAGACAGCCCATAATGAACATGAATTAAGTCTACTCTTTCATTCTTAATTATTTTTTTCCCTTTTAGTATTGCTGGTATCACAAAAGAATAATTTTGAAAATATTCCAAAAAACGGAATTTTTCAACTTTTTTTTTATTTTTAATTAATGTCCAAGCCCTTTTTGCAGGCAAGGATTTTTCAGGAGAATCTCCACGAATATCTGGGCATAGAATAATTACTTTTGTTTTTTTATCTTTTTTAAGGTTTAAACATAATTCATCTAAAACCTTTTCAGCGCCTCCAAGGGTAGGAAAATATGAACCAATCATTAATATTTTTTTATCCATTTATGAATTCTTTGCACCTCTTTTCTAATTCTTTTTTTAATTTTAGATGTTTTTCTGGGTTTTCTTTTATGTCTTTCCACTTAATTTTAAAATTTTTGTCAATAAATATATTAGATTCATAACAATTAAATAAATCCATTATTCCTTCAAAACGAGGGTCTTCTTTATCTTTTACAATAAAAATTACTGGAGTTCCAATAGCTAAACAGGGTAATGCCACATGAATTCTAGTAGTTATAACTAATTTTGCTCTTTCATATTCTTCCAATAATTTTTCTGCTCTATTAAATTTTTCTTGATAATTTTCTTTTTTCCTTAAAACTTTTTTTATAATTTCTTCAACTAAATTTAATTTTCTTATTTTTTTTATAATTTTGAATTGGTATAAATATTTGGTTAGAAAAGAAAACTTTTTTTGTTGTGTTGCATGAGAAATATATTTAAAATTTCCTTCAAAAGAGTTTTTAATTTTTTCAATAATCTTTTCATTTATATCAACAAAAAGAATACTCTCTCTTTTTTTTAAGCCCTTGGGTTTTAAAGTCAAAGTTAAACATCCTGAAAAGTAAGATTTTATTCCCTTTTTTTTTAATAACTCGAGAGTATAATAATCTCTGCACCCTATTGGTTCATATTTTTTTAAATATTTAATTGAATTTTCTGAAGTTAAAATTTTAGAGCTTTCTTTGGTTATATGAAATGAAATAAAAAGGGGCTCAATATCTTTAGAGGGAGGGAATTTTTTAGGATTGTTCATAAACCACCCATTTAGAATTAATTTTATTTTATCTCCTTTATAATCTGATAATTTTTCTCTATCAACAAAAACATCTACATGTGGAAGAAATTGCTTTGCAGCTATGCTTTGAATTTCATCCCCAATATTGTTTGTTTTATTATATTTTAATAATCCGTACTTTTTCATTTCAAAGCTTCCTCATAAATTCTTTTTAGTTTTTTATTCCTTTCTTTTATTGAAAACCTACCCTCTTTTATTTCTTTTATACAATTCTTTGACATCTTTTCTCTGAGTTTTTTGTTTCCTATTAATCTTGAAGATTTTTCCAATAATTTTCTTACTAAAACATAATTAATTTTTTTTATATCTAGATTAGATGGTCTTTCTATCACAAAACCTGTTTTTCCCTCTTGAACAAGTTCTCTTCTTGCAACACCCTCCACCGTTACTGTAGGAATCCCAAAACTCATTGCTTCTAAAAAAATAAAACCAAAACTATCACTATATCCTGGATAAACTAGGATATCTGATATTGGAAAAATTTCTGTTAAAAGTTTTTTCTGAGGCATTAATCCATCAAATCTAATTTTATTATTATTGGAGTATCTTTTCTTAACCTCTTCCGGAATTTCTGAAACAATTATTCCATTAACATTTTTATATTTTTTAGTTAGTCTATCAATAACATCAAGTGCATGAAGACCTCCTTTTTGATAAAAATATCTTCCTGCAAAGAGCAAGTTTATTGTTTTATGTTTTTTCTTTTTTATTTTAGTCATAGGAACAGCAGGATAAACAATCTCTAGTTTATTTTTTATTTCTGGGAAATCTTCAGCTATTTGCTTATTAGACTCATTAGTCCACGCGATTATTTTTTTACAATTGTCTCTCAGAAGAATTTCTTTACTTTTTTTTATAGAATTTTCATTTTTAATTCCTACAAACATTTGCCAAACTCTTTCAAAATCAGCCACCCAAGGGTTATCTTTATTTTTGATTAAACAGTGGGCACCATGGATTAAATGATACTCTCCTTTTGGGCTTAAATGAGCATTTGGAATTGTAAGATTAAGGAGGGTTGCAAATCTTCTTATATTTTTTTTTAGAAAATTTGAGAACAAAAAAAATCTTTTATTTGTGATAACTCCTTTTTGTTTTTTAATATTGAGATATTTTATATTTTTTGGAGGATTTTCAATAAGGTATTTATAATAAGGAGAATCAGGAAACTTCCAAGGGTATTGAAGATAAACTTTAATTTGTTTGTTCATATCTTAAAATCAAAAACTTTGTTTTTAAGTTTTCTTGATTTATCCTACTTTATCACTTTTAATTCTACTTCTAATTCTTTTGCAGGAAAAATCCAACATAATAATTCTTGATAAATTCTTGTTATTTTTGGATGAAGGTTAAAAATTTTCTCAAAAAATTTGAGTTGTTTTCTCCAGTTTAATCTTTTCTTTATAATCTTAAAATTTCCAATACTTTGCCAATGGCAGATATGTTTTTTTTCAAGAGAATCAAAACTTGTCCAAGTAAAATAGTGATAATGATCTAACATCCCAAATGCAGACTCGTGGGAAAAATAAGGAACTTTTATTTTTACTATTGCTCCATCTTTGCATACTCTATAAAATTCTTTTAACAATTTTAAGGGCTCATGAAAATGTTCTAAAACATGTTCGATTATTATTTCGTCGACGGAATTTTCTTTGAAAGGGAATCTTTTTTCTAAATCTACAATCATATCTGGATTTACTTCTGGGGAAATATCACAATTGATATATCCTCTTTTTTTGTTCATTCCGCAACCTAAATTTAATTTCATTTTAGTATCTCCACAATTTTTTTACTTACTCCAATTTCTCCATAAGGATTTTTGAAATCTTTTATCTTTAATTTATTTCCTTCTATTTCTTCAATTATCTTTTTTGAATAATTTACATTCAATTTAGATAAAAAATTAATTTCAGTAGATAAACCTTCCTGTCTTTCTGTGCAATTTCTTAAAATTAAACAGGGTTTCTTAAAAACCAAACTTTCTTCTTGCATACTTCCTCCGTCGATAATTAGGTATTTACAATTTGCCAAAAGAAAAATAATTTCTTCATAATTTTTTAATGAAGTTATTTTTATATTTTTCATCTTATTTACTTCTTCCATAAGTCCATATTTTTCTAAATAACTTCGCGTATTATCATGCAAAGGCCAGACACCTTTAATTTTAACATTTTTTATGATATCCACAATTTTTTTCATTCTTTCCTTGCTTCTCAAATGTTCATGTCTGTGTGTATTTATCAAAACAAAATCTTCTTTTATTTTCTTCTTTTTCTTTTTTGATTTTTCATAAGTAATTAAAGCAGAATCTACAATCGTATTTCCTATTCTAATTATTTTTTTATTTTTATACTTCCCTAAATTTTTCTCTGTTAAATCAGAAACTGCTAAAAGTATATCAGAAAATCTATCACTTATTCTACGAGAGATTTCTTCTGGAAAAGGTTCAATTAAGTTTCCGCTTCTTAATCCAGATTCTAGATGAACATTTTTCCACGACTTTTTTTTATTTAATAATTTGCTTGAGCCAATTGCAGTAACTGCCGTACTCATTGTATCTCCGTGATAAATTACATATTTTGGATTTAATTTTCTTAATAATTTTTTAATTTTAAAAATCATCTCAAAAGACCAAAAAATCGATAATTTATTTATCTTTGACCAAAACTTTGTGCTCATCTTCGGTTCTACACTCAAAACAAAATCTGGTTCTTTCACTCCAAGTTCTTTACTTATTTGACTTAATGGATGTTGTCCAGTGCTAATAAACCAATAGTCCTTTTTCTTTTTCTGCAGCTCTAACATTATCGGAAACGTTTTAATTAATTCCGCCTTTGTTCCAATTACAATTGCAATATTTGAGTGTTTCATTATTTATCAAGAAAATCTCCCTTTAAAAGAATTATTAATCATTAATAAATGTTAGATTATCTAAACTAGCATATTCTCCAGATTTTTCTAAAAATTCGTCGTGAGCAACTATCTTCTCTGGATAATTAACTTCCCAAATTTTTATTGGCCCCTGAAGAGAACCGCCGTAATAAACAAATTCTCCGTCGTAATATTTTTCAATTTCTTTCATTAAATTATTTTTTTCAGATTTGACTAATTTAACTGTAGGATATTTTTCAAAAACATCATTAAGTAAATATAACTGAGCAAATAAACTCTTAGAAACTTTTGGAGATAGATAAATAATAGAACCCATCTTTTCAAAATTAAGGCTTCCTGAATTACTCGCACTTACACTTGGAATTACTTGAATAATTGATTCTATACCTTCACCAAAATCCTTAACCTTTCCTTCATAATATAAATATCTCACAGGAAGATTTATTTGTTTCCCATTGTAATGAATAACTAAATAAGGAATGTCTGGTTCTCCTTTCTCATTAAATCTTAAAATTAATCCAATAACATACGCCTTCAAAGAAACTTTCCCATATTCATCATAAGTTGGCCCTGGAATAAATATTTCTTTCCCTTCATCTTTATATAAAATATCTTCATCCACAAATCCATTTAAGGGATAAACAATAGTTGTAATATTCTTAGTTTCTTTTGTTTGAGATTTATCTATTACCCCCATCGGAATCGAAGAGAATGTATCATAATTTTCATCTCCCCCAATTTTTGAATATGCAGAATATTTTCCTAAATCTGATGAATCAATTAACAAATAAGAAACA
Organism: Candidatus Woesearchaeota archaeon; assembly: GCA_964517885.1. GTDB lineage: Archaea > Nanobdellota > Nanobdellia > Pacearchaeales > GW2011-AR1 > RBG-13-33-26. The sequence goes on along the minus strand of CAZFCT010000004.1, from coordinate 14,479 downwards.
TTATAACTTTTCATTAAACTCAATGCTGTTTCGGGCTTTTGTGTTGTCAACAAATATCTTGCTGTTAAATGATCCCAATAAGCCGTATAATGCCCCCCATCTGTAACTGTTGGTCTTTCTCCTAATGTCTGAACCCAATAACCATAATCCCACCAGTGAACAAATATACTTTTTTCAGGAGTATTTTCTCGAACCCATTCCATTGCATATTGCCATTGTTGATTATATGAAGAAGGGACAGTGGATTTTACTGCATAATTTGTTGAAAGAGAATAATTTGCAAAAGTTCCAACCATCGCTAAAATAACAATTACTAAAGCAACAACAGAAATTAATTTTGTTAACGAATCCTTGGATTTCCCAAATTCATATATCCTAAGGGGGAGAAACGCAGCAACTAAAACTAAACAAGGTGAAACAATAAAAAACAATCTGATTGCCCCTCGCATAGAAACAATCATTAAAACAGAAAGTGCAAGAATTAACAAATAAGAAAAATCTATTTCTTTGAAATCTTGGATTGTTTTTTCATCTTTATTTTTATAAGAAGAAATAAATGTCCATAAAAAAACAACTGCAAATAAAATTAAACCCCCCAAATATAAAATCTTAGAAATTAATGTTTCTCCATTTAAAATTTGGCTCTTCTCCGAAATTCTACTAAACATAAATGTTGTTATAAAAATTACAAATGAGGAAAACAAAATTAATCTTTTCTTTTTATTAAAATGTTTTATTGCATCATAAAATAAAATTATTGCACCGAAGAAAAACAACCAAAACATATTTCCAAAATTACTTATTACATCGGAAAAATAAGGAACTTGGTTTTCTGAAACAGTTAATCCCACTCTTGCCCTTCCAAATGGATAAAGTAATCTTTCAATAAGATTTCCTACAATAGAAATTACTTTTTCCGGACTAACGATTAAACTAACAATTACTCCAAGTAAAATTAAAATTACTAAACTCTTAATTGAATTTGGAATTTTTATTTTATTTATTTTTTTCAATTTTTCTTTTAATGGAGTTTCAAATAATATAAATTCAAACCAAATTACTCCAAATAAAAATAAAGCCAATCCTGTATCACTTATACTGCTAACAGCAGAAATTATATCTTTTACTTTTAATGATTCTAAAATTATTGCAGAAATAAACCAAGAAGAAAAAATTATTCTATTTTTTGATTTATCTTTTTCAATTAAGAAAATTAAGAAAGAAGTTAAAAAAATTGATAAATAAATATATTTATACCCTCCCCAAGTCCAAGACATTGCGCCTGTAAAAAGTCCAGCAAGAATTCCAAATAAAATTTGTTTTTTCTTAATTTCTGTTTTCCAAGCAAGAGTTATAAATAAAAATGCAAACCAGAAAAAAGCCATTCCCAAACTTTCTAATTCAGGAATTCCGGCAACAGTTCTATGAACCATCGACGGAACAACAATATAAAATGCAGTAGCAATTATTGAAATAATCCAAGATTTCTCTTTTGAAAACTTAAATGAACTTATTGTTTTAGAAAAAAGAAAAAAACCAATAACTGAAATCAAGAAAAAAATAACTGGCGCAATTATTGCAGCGTAAGTTACAGAAGTTTCACTGAACAAAGAAAGAAAATTATAAAGCCCATAAATTGCCCAAGGCATTAAATTATAATTTGTATAGCTAGGCGTTCCACCAAGGGGAGCATATCTAAAAAAATCTATTTCTCCTGCAATACCCTTAGATAATTCAATTGCATTTCTTAAAAATAAGAACGGGTCCAAATCTGGTCCAAGAGTATAATCTCCTGTAGAAACATCAATTAAGTTAGGGATATTTGCAGTCCTAGTAATTCCCGCAGTTATTAACAACCAAAAAAGAATTGGTAAAAACATTAATTTAAATTTTTTAAAATGCGCAAGAACTGCACTACTTAAAAAAATAATTCCCAAGAACAAAAGATTTCCTGAAGAAAAACTATAAAATAATTGTTGCAAAAAAGAAACATTTCCTCCAACTTTCAAGAAATTCAACAAACTTAAAATAAAAACAAAAAATGCAATCGCTGAAAATGCAATCGTATAAGAATTATTAAAAACTTCTTTTAACTTTTTTTTGTACTTAATTTTCTCGTTTTCTTGCATCTTTATAATAAAAACATCTTGCTTAAAAAGTTTCTTATAAGAATAAAATCAACCCAATTATAATTACTAAGATTTGAAATCCGTTGATTACAAATACAACTTCACTTTCATAAGCTTTATGACTCGGTTTTAATTTTTTCAAAATTTTAATTGCTAAATGTTCTAATCCATATATTTTTTCATAAGGCATTTCTAAACTTCCGTCAGGATTTGGAATTCCAAAACTATGTTTCCTTAATTTTCCTCTACTTTTCAAAATCATTTCTAAAATATAAGGTATAAAGAAAAATAATGCAATTTTTTCAATATTCCCTAAAATTGCAGTTATTGCAATTAAAATTCCGATAGCATATGTTAAAACATCTCCAGGCAAAACTCTTGCAGGATTTTTATTAAAAATGTAAAATGCTAATAAGGGTGCAACCATACATAACAAAATTACACTTAACCAAGAATTTCCTGTTGTATAAGTTACAAATGCTAATGCAGATAATAGAATAATTCCTTGACTTGATTCAAGCCCATTAAATCCTGCTAAAAAATTATAAGTTGTTGTTGCTCCTAAAACTGCAAGAGGAATTATTACTAATGGATAAATTATTCCAAGATTTATTCCAAGAACTGTTGATTCTCCTGCATTAATTACAATCAAAGGAATTGCTGAAAACAAAATTAAGAAAATTCTTGAGCGTATTGAAAGTCCGCCTTTTTTCCAACCAAATAAATCATCAACAAAACCAATCCCACTTACTAATAAAACTGAACAGATTATTACAAAAATGTTTAACAATATTTTACTTGTACTTTCAAAATAAAAAGTTTGCAAAGCAACATACAGAAAAATTCCTATAATCGCACCGAGGACAACAACAATTCCTCCTGAACCCGCTAAATTTTTTGGAAAGCCTATTTTGTTCATGTCTTCCCAAATTAATCCAATTTGTTTTGCTTTTTTAATCCAGACAGGCATAATTAAAAGTGTGGACAAAAAACTTGCGAGGATTATTAAGATTAACAAAATTTCCATATTATTATTAGGAAATTCTCCTTTTAAGTTTTCTTAATTTATCCTATCCAAATAAAATCGGAGTCAAATAAACCTCAATAAAAGCAGCAACTACTAAAATTGCAATCGCAATTAAAACTAAGAAAATAACATTTGTTAAAACTTTTGTAAATTTAGAACTCGCAAATCCATTTTTAATTACTTCGACACCGAGCATTCCTCCTGCTAACGCAACAATAAAATACGCTGCAATTTCAGGAAATCCGTGAATCATATATCTAAAAATTCCAAAAGGAATTTCATAAATATTATAATTTACAAAAATTCCAATTGCCGCAGAAATTACACTCGCGTTCCAAGCCAAGATAAAAATTGCACCAGCCCCAAACAACAAAGAAAATATTAAAGTTAAAATCATAACACCAAAATTATTCCCAATTATAGAAATTAACCTTGTTCCATTACTTAAAGCATTTCCAGAAACAACATTTCCTGTGAAAGAATATTCTGCCACACACGCTTCAATATTTCCGGGATTATTAATACTACAATAAGTTTGTATCTGCACATTTAACAAATTCGGATTTTGTAAAATAATATTCCAAAAAGAAAATGCTACAATAAAACCAAAAAATAAAAACATAAATGCTAAAATAGCGTCGCTGTGAACTTTCCAGACATCTCCCAAACTTGTAGTTTCTTCGTCTTGACTTTCTTCATTTTTTATTACATAATACATAAATGGTAACGAAAACATTACACAAAATAAAACAACCAAAATTCCTGAAGCATTTGAAAGAATTGTATCATTTGAAAAAAGGAAATGAACTAACAAAAGCGACAACGACGCGTAAATAAGCCCGACAAAAAACATTTTCCATGGTCCTTTTTCAGCTCTTTTTGGATTAATTATTGATTCTAACATTTAATATTTAAATAAATAGATTTTTTAAAGTTTGATATATTTATCTTAATATGGAAAATAAAAAGAGGTTTAATAAGATTGCTAAATCTATCAAAGAAATAAAAATTCAAGGAGCACGAAATATTGCAAAAGCAGCTCTTTACGCCTACACCCTTATTCCAAAAAAATCTTCGATAAAAAAATTAAAATCACTTCGTCCGACAGAACCAATGTTGGAAAAAGTTTTAGATTTAATTGAAGAAAAACCTTACAAAGAAATTTTAAATCATTTTGATTATTCTCAAGAAAAAATTAATTCACACGTTTTAAAATTAATAAAAAATAAAGATAAAATTTTCACACATTGCCATTCAACAAATGTTGTTAATTCTTTAATTTATGCAAAAAATAAAAATAAAAAATTTGAAGTTTACAACACAGAAACTCGCCCATTATTTCAAGGCAGAAAAACTGCAAGAGAATTAAAAAACGCAGGAATTAAAGTTACAATGTTTATCGATTCGGCAGCAGCAATTGCTCTAAAAAAAGATTCAAAAAAAGATAAAATTTATTCAACAAAAATATTTCTCGGCTCAGATGCTTTACTTTCCGACGGAATAATAAATAAAATCGGAAGCGGATTAATTTCAGAACTTGCATATCACAATAAAATTCCTGTTTACATAATTGCAGATTCTTGGAAATTTTCAAAAATAAAAGTTCCAATAGAAAATAGAAGTTTGAATGAGGTTTGGGACCGCGCTCCGAAAAATCTTAAATTAAAAAATCCTGCATTTGAATTTGTTCCAAAAAAATACATTACTGGAATTGTAACAGAATTTGGTTTAATGAAATATAGCGAGTTTGTTAAAAAAATGAAAAATTAATTTTCTTCATGAGAACATTCACATTCATCACAACTGCATTCTTCTCCATCTTCGCAATTACAATGTTCGTTCTGAACCGAATCCATCATTTTTGTCATCTCGTTTCCAATTTCTTCTAAACTTTTTTCTAATTCGTCTTTAACTTGTCTAAGTTTACTTCTCTGTTCTTCAATTAATTTTTTCGTGTCTGGAATATTTTTCTTTATTATATCTCCGTTTCCAATATCAACATTAAGTTCTTCAGAAATTAATTTTGCCTTCACAAAAATTCCTCTTCCTAATGGAGCATAAATTTCTTCTCCTGTTTTACCAACAAGTTCATCAAGCCCACTTGCAAGAGTGTCTAATTCCAAAATTCCTTTTTCAATTGATTCAATCTGTTGCTGTAATTCCTGAATTTGTCTTTCAAAAATACTAAATCTGTAAATTAATTCTTGTTCATTCATATTTTCTCTTGTCATAAAAATAGAACTATAACTTGACTTTTAAAACTTACGCCATCTTGAAAACTTTTCTTAAAACACTTCCAAATATCATAACTGAAAGGAAATAAAGCCAGAACCAATTCAAAAACCCAAAAAATTTCGGATCTCCGAGAGTTGTGAAAACATCAGAAAACCACCTAAAAAGTAAAATCAAAGGGATCATTGTTATAAAAGAAGATTTCATAGTTAAAGACATAATTTCTCCCATTATTTTCATACTTTTCTTATTAATTTCCAAAGCTTTTTCTGGATTGTCTTTATATTGTTGAAGTTCTTTACTAATTTCTTTTTGCTCTTCTTTCAAACTTTTCAAAACTTTCTGGTCCACTGCAAACTTTTGAACAAGAGTCATAATTAAAGCAATTATAAAAAAAAGTATTAGAGTTCCTTTTGTGATATCCCATAAAATTAATTCTCCCGCAGTTGGGTCTAAAACAGCATGTGCTGTCGTTTTAATCACAGGAAATTGTTCCCAAAAAAATACAATTGCAAATGAAATTAAAGACAACGCAACCATCAACGAAAAAAACTTACGCATTCCTTCTTTCTTCATTTTTTTATTAATAGAAATTACTTTTTAAATTTACTTCATAAATTTCCTAAACGCAGGATTCATATCGGTTTCATGTTGTTGAGCAATATTTTGATAAAACTGATAAAAAATCATAATTACCAAAAGGATTGCAGTTCCTGAAATTAATGCACCCATGAGGTTTGTCACCGACGCCAAAAGTCCAATTGCCATTCCTCCCATTACAGTTAAAGGAAGAATATATCTTTCTAAAATACTTTCTAAAACTCTTTCATCCTGTCTAAATCCTGCAACTTGTAATCCCGAAGAAGCAATTTTGTGTGCTTGTGTTTTTGCATCCATTCCAGATGTCTTAACCCAAAATACAGCAAAGATTGTTGACAAAAACATGTAAATTAAAATATGTGTTAATCCTTGGAGAATATATCTTGGTAAAAAACCCCCACGAAGTGTTAATTCTAAAAGATTAGATGAACCCATCCAAAATGCAAGTCCTGAAATTGCCTGCCCATTTGAAAAATGCCCTAACCAAGTAAAGTAAGATGCAAACTTTGCAATTCCCATACATTCTGTCGGATTTTCAATCAAACACGGAGCAGCTGCAGTTTCAACCATTCCCCCAAAAACTTGAATAGTTACAATTAACGCCGCTGTTAAAATAACAGGAATTACAGAAGCGTAAAAAAATGACAACGGCCATTTAACAGAATAACCTCTTAATCTACCATACGACAAAGGAATTTCAACTTTCAAAGATTGTGCCCAAACAACAAGCATAAAGATAATTATTGTTACAACAATTGCCCCTAAAGCAGAAACTAATTCCAAAGGATATCTATTTATTATTGATTGAATAATTACAAAAAGTTTTCCTGAACACATCGTGTTTGAAAAATTAAGAAGACAATTTTGTCCTTGCGCATCTACAAACTGCAACACACTGGTTACAAGTTGCCAAGAAGCACCTGCTCCAATAAATAAACTAATTCCTGAACCAAAGCCCCATTTTGTCATCAAGTCATCCATATAATAAATTGCAAGTCCACCGAGGATTAATTGGAAAATTAACAATCCTGCAAAACCTTCAACTGCTTGAAATGCATTCATTAAAACATAAATTAACGCTTCAAAAATTATGAAAAAGAAAGTTAAAATTTTCTGAATTCCTTGAAAGAATTTTTTCCCTTCTGTTGTCGACGTATCAATATTAATTATTCCACTTCCTGTTAAAAGTTGCAGAATTACCGACGCCATTACAATTGGTCCGATACCAAGTGAAATTATACTTCCAAAACTTGTTCCAAGAATAACCGCAAGATATTTGAATTGTTCAAGCGAATTTCCTGAAAGCCCGAATAAAGGAATATTTGAAAGTACAAAAAATGAAACAAGAACAACCAAAGTCCATTTTAATTTAACATTAAAACTAACTTTTTTTTCTTCTGGACTTTTTACTTCTGGAATAAATTTGAATATGTTCATTAAATTCATGTCTTAGTTAATAAAATTCAGTTTAAAAAGATTAGGATAATTATTCTTTTTTATTTTCAAAGATAATTTCTCCACCTGCTTTTTTCACTTTTTCAATTGCAGATTCTGACGCTTCCAAACATTTGATAAGTAATTTGTTTTTTACTTCGCCTGTTCCAAGGATTTTATAATTTTCTAAATTAATTTCCCATTTATCTCCGACTTTCTTTCCAAATGTTTGAAGATTTTTTTCTATTGTGAATAAATTAATTCTTTGTCGCATGTCTCTTTTTGTTCCACGACTTGTAATTCCTTGTTTTCCAAAATATTTATTTCCGTATAAATTTAACACAAGAGTTTTTTTCTGATCTCCTCGCTTTCCAGTTCCAGACATTCCCTTTCCTCCTCGATGTCCGCTTTTTCTATGACTCTTTCTATCTCCCCATCCGTGAGTTCCTCTTTTGTGTCCTTGCATTCTTGATGATTTTGTTCTTTTGTGTGTTTTTGTTATCATAACATTCTCTCCACTAATTTATCTATTTCTTTTCCATGATTTCCTAAAACTCCTTTTCCTACACCAAAATGTTTTTTACTTTCAATTCCTTTTCTTGGCGGATGAAGATGGAAAATCTTTTTTGATTTTTGTCCTCGAGCTTCAACAAGTTTTTTATACATTTCAGGACTTATTTCTCCGTAAGCAACAAAGTTTTCAACTTTCTTTAACATCCCAAGTTCTTCTTTTGTTGGTTTATCCAAAACTATACAAGTATATTTTTTATTCAAATTCATTCTCTTCAAAGTTTCAGTAAAATCTCCTCGAACTTTTACTTGTCCTTTAATACGAATTATACAAATCATTCTTTCTTCTCCATTTTATTTGTTTTTTTCAAAGCATCAATTGTTGCTTTTGCAAGATTTGCAGTTGTTCTCTGTGTTCCCAAAGTTTTACTATAAACATCTTTTATTCCTGCAAGTGTTAATATTTTTTTAATTTCTTTTCCGACGACAAGTCCTGTTCCTTGTGGAGCTGGTATTAATGTAATTCTTACACTTCCTGATTTTCCGTCAACTTTAAACGGAACTGTATGGGGTTCTGAACAAGCGCAATCAAAACTCGCACAAGCTCTTCCAATTTTTATAACACCAAGTTTTGCTTGTCTAATTGCTTTATCTCTCGCAGGCAAAGTTTCTTTTGCTCTTCCTGTTCCAATTCCAACATGCCCGTTTCCGTCGCCAACAACAGCAAGTGTTGAAAATGTTGCAACATTTCCTTCTTTAGTTTTTCTCTGAGTTTGTCTCCAAGCTCTTCTTTTTCCACCACCGAACTTTCCTTTTGATTGTCCAATTGAAATTAAATCTGAAGTTGTATTCAATAATAAATCAACAATTTGTTCTTCCAAAATTTTTTTTCCACTATCAAGAATTTCATCAATATTTTTTATTTTTTTGGCTCTAACATCTTGTCCCAACTTTGTTTTTGGAATCCAAGCAGCTAATTTTCTTTCGTTTTCTTCGTCTTTTTCTCTTTCTCTGAATGATCTTGTATCCACTACTTTTGGTTCTGGAGTTATCTCTTTACTTAATTCTTTTTCCAAAAGTTCTTCTGAAATTTCTTCTTCTGTTCTTGCTGGTTTTTTCTTCTCTGCCATCTTATATTTTTTCCAATTTCAATTTAATTTCTTTGAATGTTTTTGTAAAATCTTTTTTCAAATTTTTTCCTTCGATTCTTTCCGCTTCAGGAAATTTTTCTTCTGAACATTTTATTTCAATTCCAGAATCAACTAATCCCTTGAGGAATGCAAAAACTTTATTTTTACTTAATGTTCTTGTCATTCCAACATCAACAATTGGTGTTGCAAGTTTTTTCTTTGTAATTTCTTTTCCCATTAAAAAACCTGTTAAATACGACGCTGTAATTGATTTCAAACTTCCGTCAAATTCATCAGGCCATCCAAATCTTTTCAAATTTTTTGAAGTTAGTCCAATTTCTACTTTATCTTGTGCTTCGTGACTTGTAACATATTCTGCAATTATATATCTGTTAGTTCTTCTAAATACAATTCTCGGCTTCTCGCCTTTTAACATTCTAATTCTATTTGCGTAATCTGTTTTTCCTTCGATTCTTCTTCTTTTTGGTATTCTCATTTTAATCCTCCAATATACTCTTTTAAGTGTGCTTTACTTCTGAAAAATTTGTTTCTTATTTTTTTTCTTATATCTTCTTTATCTTCTTTTGTAATTTTTCCTTTCATTTCTATAAGATATTTTCTAAGTTTTTTCGTAATCAAAACATAATCTCTCTTTCTTGTATTTACATTCTTCTTTATATGTCCTACTGTCCTTCTTCGCTTTTTTTCTACCTTTTTCCTTCCTTTTATAGCTTTTATTTTAATTGCACCATCCTTATGCAAATCTCGAATATCTTGTTTTGTAATTGCTTCTTTAATTTCTTCAAGTCTAGGTTTTACAAATACAATTCTTGATTCTCCGACTTTAAATGTTCGTGCAGCAAGTGATTTTTTCTTTCCCAAATCCATTATTTTCTCTCTCCTTTATCTTTATTTTGTAATTTTTCTAATTTTTTATCAACATTCAAATTTGAAACTTTGATTTTTTTATCTTTAGCAAATTTTAACATTTCTATTTTTTTCTTATTTCCAACTTTTCCTAAAATAATTGTTGCTCCGTTTTTTATTTTTTCAAGTTCTTTCATATTACTTACAAAAACAGGTTTTTCTGATTCTTTCTTTTTGAATCCAATCATAACTTTTATTGGATAACCTTTTCTTTTCAATCTAATTTTATTGTGTCTTCCAGTTGCTCTTCTCCACTTCTGAATACTTTTTCTTTTCTTTCCTAGTTTCGATTTAAATAAAGTATGTCTTCTCAAAAATTTTGGCATTATATTGGTTCTCCGCATTTACTTGTCATGAAAATTCCGTCTTGAAAAACTCTTCTGTCTCTGTTTGGAATCCTCGTAGCTGTTTCTAAATTTGCTGCTGCTTGTCCAGCAATTTCAATATCTTTTGAACGAACTGTTATAATATCTCCATTCAATTCTACTTCTGCGTTTTCTGGAATTTTTGCTTTTCTAGCAACTTTTTCTCCAAGGAAATTTTTTATTATTGCTTCCTTCCCTTTAATTTCAACAGTGATTGGAAAATGACCAAAACAAATTTTTAATTTATATTCAAATTTGTCTTCAACACCTTTCATCATATTTTTTATATGTGCAATAATTGTATACATTCTCATTTTTTCTTTTTTTGAACCTTTCTCTGTTCCTATCATAATTTCATCTCCTTTTTTTTCTAACTTCAAACTTGAGAGAGAAAAACTTCTTTCATTTGTTCCATTTTTACCCTTTATAATAATCTTATTTCCTTCTATTTCAATTTCAACTCCCGAAGGAATTTTTATTTTTTCAGAAATTTGTTTTTTCATTTTAATAGAAATATGCAATTAAGCATCCTCCTGCTCCTTCTTGTTCTGCCTCTTCGTGCGTCATTAATCCCTTGCTAGTCGAGACAATCATTGTTCCCAAATTTCTTGCTGGTAAATATCTTCTTGTATATCTTTCAATTTCAGTTTTCTGAACAGTAAATCTTGGTTTGATTGCTTTACAATCTGTTAAATCTCCCAAGGAAATTTCAACACTTTTTTCTTTCGGATTAATTTTATATTTTTTAATCGAACCTTTCTGTTTCATAATCTTTAAGATTTCTATAAAAACATTTGAAATTCTTTTTATGACTATGTCTTCCTTTTTTGCTTTTACAGCATTTCTCATCATGTTCAGTGCATCTGCAACTATATCGTGTGACATTTTATGAATATTTTTTGAAGCCGATTTCTTCTGCAACTTCTCTGAAACAGTGTCGGCATAAATTTAATCCGTATGATTTTATGTGTGCTCCGTATCTTCCACATCTCTCACATTTCTTCGCAGCAATTCCCATTTTTCTATCTTTTGGTTTATTGTGTTTTATGAACTTGTCCATCTTCACAGGTTTGTTCTTCAATTGTTTAAACACTTTTTTATAATCACTTGCTGTCATTTGACAAGTTCCCCCTTGGCGAATGAATGGAAAATCTCTGATTTTGATTTCATTTTCCTATAAATTCTGTCTGGAATTTTTCTTCCATAAATTTAATTATTTCTCCCTTCGTAACTTTTTGTTTTGCAGGAATTTTTCCAGATTTTGTTTTTCTGAGTTTTACTCTTCTTCCCATTCTCTTGAAGACAACAGTTACATCTAAACCTCTAACTCCCAAATCTCTTTGATATTCCATTCCGGGAATTTCTATATATTCTTTAACACCGAATGAAAAATTATTTTCACTAATTTGTTTTCTTTTTAATTTATTTTCAATCGCCGTCAATAATCTTTTTAACATTTCTTCTGCATCTTTTCTTATTGTAACAACTGCACCAACTTGTAATCCAGGTCTAACTCCAAAAGTAGGAATTCTTTTACTTGATTTCATTTTTGCAGGTTCTTTAGTTGTGATTAATTTCAAAAGTTTGAATCCTTTTTCAAGTTCTTCTGCTGTTCCACCGACGCTGAGAACAACTTTTTCAATTCTTACATTCCTTGTAGGATTTTCTGATTTATTTTTTATTTTTTCTTCTGTCATTATTCTACCACCATAAGCTGTTTAATTAAAATATTAATTTGTTTTTCATCTGTTTTTATTTTTGCAGTTTTTTCTTTTAAATCTAATTTTTCAATTTCTCCATTTTTCCCTGCGTGCTTTCCTGAAAAAACAATTACTTTTGATTTTTCTTTTAATGGAAGTATTTTTTCAATTTTATTATTCTTAAAATTTATTACAACTGAATCATTTATATTGCATTTTTCTTCTGAAAGTAAATTTCTCCCATCGCTGAAATTCAATTGAGTTTTCTTTCCTTTCAGAGTTTTCTTATTAACAATTTTTGTAATTTTTTTCTCGGCTTCATTTTCTTTTATCTCTTTAACATCAAATTTCCCGTGTGCAGTTAATTCAATTCTGTAAACCTTTTTCATAGGAACTATTCTTATTGTATCAAATAACAAAATACTATTCTTTTCATCTGTTGCTGGTTTTTCATTTACCAAAATTTTTCTTTCGTGAATAATTGTTTTTACTTCTTTTCTATTGTCTGCAACTTTCAAAACGTCTCTCAAAATTGTAAGTAAAGCCATACCTTCTTTTATATTTGAGTTAGGTGAAACTAAGTAAGTTGTTCCTTTCCTTTCTATTGGCCATTTCTTTGGTTTTTCTTGTCGTGATATGTGACTCATTCTTTCTTCTCCTTGTTTTCTTTATTTGATTTTGATTCTGTTTTTTTATTTGAAAATCTTTTGTTATCTGTCAAATTTAATTCAATTATCTGAAGATTTGAAGGTTGCAATTTTACATTTACCTTGCTTCCGTCTTGTTTCTTTACTTGAATTCCTTCAATTGTGACTTTTGATTTTTTTGTAAAAACCTGAATTATTTTTCCTGTTTTCTTTTTGAACTTTCCGTTCATTATTTTTACTGTGTCGCCTTTTCTAACAACAACATTTCTTTTTCCGTATTTCTTTCTTAATTCTTTTGATAAATTAACACTTAATAACTTTCTCTTTATATGAAGCGGAGCTTTTGCTAAATATTTTCTTTGCTTTCTTGGCTGTTTGCTTGATTTCCACGCTGTTGAAAATTGTTTATGCATTGTATGGTTTTATTCTCCTTTCATTTCTTCTTATTTCACTATTCAATCTACTTTGATATTTTTGTAAATTAGTCAAATAATATGTATCTCTAATTGTAGGAGGTAACATTTTTTGATTCATTATTTCTTTCTTTGTATTGTATAGTTCTAACCTATCTCTTGCTACAATATCCTTTCTTCTTTCATTTAATTGTCTCATTATTGTGTCTTTCAAAGTCATTTTAATAAACTGTTTGTGCGATTTTTGCAACGGATTGCCATCGCTCCAAAACCTCCCTTGCAATTGGTCCTTTAATTTGTGTTCCTTTTGGATTTCCCTTATCATCTTTTAAAATTGCGACTGCATTATCTTCGAACGCAACTCTTTCTCCATTTAATCTTCGATAAGGTCTTTTTTGTCTTACAATAACTGCATCAAAAACTTTTCCTTTCATATCAGGAATTCCTTTTCTTACTGAAACTTTAACCCAATCCGCAATTTTTGCATATTGTTGTCTACCTTTTGTACTCTTTCCATGTTTAACACCGACGAGTTTTACAACTTTTGCACCACTATTATCTGTAGCAATCATTATTGCACCAAGATTTAATCCTCGCGAAACTTTTGCACTTATTGCTTTCATTAAAGTTTACCTCCGTAAAATTTTGTGATTGGAAATATTTTATTTGCTTTCATTTTTTAGTTTCCTCCACAATTTTTTGTTTATCTTCTTCTTGACTTGATTTTAATTTTTTAATCACAACGAAATGAACTATTTTGCTTAAAGGACGACATTCTTGAACTTTTATTAAATCTCCTACTTCAATTTCATTAGCAATACAATCTGGAAGTTTTGCATGAATTTTTGTGTTAGCTTTAAAATATCTTTCATATTTTCTTGAATAAACCATTCTTTCAAATTCAATTACAACTCTCGTCGGAAACTTTTTTGTAACTCTTCCTTCAAAAATTTTTCCTCTAACTTTTAAATTTCCGTGAAAAGGACATCTTACATCATCGCAGATATTTCCAACTACTTTTTCTGTTTTCTTTTCTTGTTTTTCGTTTGTTTGTTTTTTCATTTTATTTTAACTTATTGATTCTTCGTCGAATCCGAGTTTTACAAGGACATCTTTTATTTTTTTTGTATGATCTCCTTGAAGTTCTACTTCGTCTTTTCTGAAAGTTCCACCGCACGCAAGTTCATTTTTCAAACCTTTTGCGATTTCTTTCACGTCGACACCACTAAGTCCGCTGACAATAGTAACGATTTTTCCGTATCTTTTCTTATCCGTCGTTACTTTGATATTCTGCGAACCTTTTGCGATTTTCTCGCAAACACAGGCTTCTTTAGGCAAGCCACATTTTGGACATATTTCCATTAT
>CAZFCT010000003.1:24262-27987 GCA_964517885.1 Candidatus Woesearchaeota archaeon | reverse complement strand
TTCCTGAAACTTCCTCGATAACTTTTCTTCTTTCTTCTGGTTGCATTCTTACAAAGTTTTGGATTTCTCCTTGGAGTACAATATTAAATCCGTTTGGGTCAATTCCTCCTTGTGCTAACAAAAACAAAACTTCCTGTCTTGTTTTTGTTTCGTTATTTATTTTGTAAATACTTTGTCCGTTTCTTCGAACTATTCTTTTTATTGATATTTCTTCTGCATCTATAGATAAAGTTCTGTCGGAATTTTCTATTACAATTTCTACAATTGCTTCTTTTGCTGGTGCAGCTGCTTTGCTTCCTAAGAAAATTAAATTTCCTGCTTTTGCTGCGCGCATAGATTTTACACTTAATCTTCCGAGGACAAAACACAGCGCATCTGAAACATTACTTTTTCCACTTCCATTTGCACCGACGATAACATTAATTCCTGGCGAGAAAGGTATTTCTGTTTTTTTTACAAAACTTTTAAATCCATACATCACCAGTTTTTTTATATAAAGCATAAATCATAAAAGAATTTTGAGTTTTTAAGTATTAAGAAAGTAATTATTTATTTCGTCTGACCAAAATTTTCTGATTTTATAATCAATCAAGTAAGAAATATTTTCTTTTTCTATCCAGACTGCTTCAAACAAATCGCTACCTGCAACAATATAATTTGTTTTAGTGAAACATTCATACCATCTTGCTTCTGATCCTGATGCAGGGGTTACTGAATTTCCAATATATTTTCCTACAGTAATTTCTAAACCAGTTTCTTCTTTCATTTCTCTTTTTAATGCAACTTCATCACTCTCTCCTTTGTTAATATGCCCTCCGGGAATATGCCATTTCCCTGCAATAAATTTTTTAGAATCAGTTCGTTTTTTTCCTACAAGAATTTTCCCTTCATAATTTATTATTGCAACAACTGCAGCCATTTTAAACTAATTTTTTCTGTTCGAATGTAGAACAAACGCGTTTCCAAGTTCCCCAAGTTTTTCTAAAAATCCCGTCGTCTTTATGGGTTCTTGAATGTTTTTCTAAAAATCTTTTTGTTGCGGGGTCTGAACAATAACCAGAACCAATTTCATCTCCGTATTTTTCTTTTAATTTTCCCATTTCAATTTCTCTGACGCATTTTGCAAGAATCGACGCTGCTGAAACAGCTACATAATTTACATCTGCTTTGTGTTCACACACAACTTCTAAATTTGATAAATTTTCTATTTTTGTTTTCAAAAAATCTTTCCACTTTTCTATACTAACAGAAGGACAGTCAATTACAACTTTTATCTTATTGTATCCTTTATTTATTTTGTTTATTACTTGCGCCATTTTTATTGCTTCTAAAGCATTTAGGTTTATTCCGTCGTGGTTTTTTCCGTCGATTTCTTCAGGGAAAGCCAAAACAATTTCAAAAGTTTCTGCTAACTCTTTTATTTTTTCTGCAAGAACTTCTCTTCTTTTTTGAGTTAATTTTTTTGAATCTTTTACCCCTATTTTTTTTAATTCTTTTTCAAATTTCGCATCAATTAAACATCCTGCAAGAACCATTGGGCCAATAACAGGTCCGCGTCCTGCGTCGTCTATTCCAAGAATTAACTCTGCCATATGAAAACCTCCAGCGGGTTTTTCACAATTCCAGCAACCCTGCGACAGGAAATCGCAGATGCTTTTTTAGTTTGTGACTTCGTCATAATTTTTCTAAAGAGTTAGCGTTTTTAAGGATTGTTGTTCAAATTAAAAAGGAATTTCATCTTGGAAATCTGTGTTGGGAATTTCTCTGTTATAATCTTCGCCCATTTCTCTTTTCATTTTTTCGTCGTCAAAACCCAAATTAATTGTAAATGGGTCTTCTGATTCCCTTAATTCAAAAAAATGTGGCCCTTCTTTTCCTGTTCGATAATCCTCACGAGTTCTTTTTTCATATTTTAATCTTTCTAAATCTTCTTTTTTTTCAATAGAGATTCTATTTAGCCAATCTTCATAACTTCCATTTTTATAATCTATAAATACAATAGGGAAAGGTTTTACTTTGTTATCATTTACTTTTACACCTTTTGGGAGATGAGTTTTTTTTATTTCAAAATGTTCTGGATTTAGTTGAAGTGAAGAAAGCGCGGTTTCTGGGTCAAGTAACATTTTCTTAATTCCACCGCATAAAAACCTTGTAGTGTGGTCCCATTTGTCTCCTTCATATCTACTCTTGTAATCACTTGCAGGAATATCTTTTGAATAAATATTATAAATAACCTGAAAAGGTAAGAATAAACAAAAGCCTGTTTGTTCACATAACGTGGAAA
Source organism: Candidatus Woesearchaeota archaeon (assembly GCA_964517885.1). GTDB lineage: Archaea > Nanobdellota > Nanobdellia > Pacearchaeales > GW2011-AR1 > RBG-13-33-26. The sequence goes on along the minus strand of CAZFCT010000003.1, from coordinate 25,703 downwards.
CCAAAGTTTTTTCTAAATCTAATCCTGCACTATCAAATTCTTTCCATGGGCGAGATAACTTATATTTAAATAAGGGAATAAAAATTCTTTTTTGCGGTTGAATAAATGCGCCAGTGCATTCTTGTAATAATGCTTTATCCATTTGAAAATCTGTTAATTTACAACTTGCATTCCAAGCAACACTTTTTGCATCGTAGAGTTTATCTTCGGAAACCACATCTGGTTTGTATACAGAATCTTTGTCTGTTGCAGAATTTCTTAATCCCATCCAAGTTCCTCCTGTAATCCCTTCAGTTATTTTTTCATAAAAAACTCCGACTGCTCTATTATAATTTTCACCTCGAATTTGTCGTGCAACTTTATTATCAAATAACCTAAATTGATATTTTGGAATTATATTTGTTGGGTAAGTCAAATTTTTTTTCTTAACTTTTATCGGTTTGCTTTGCATATATTCTTCTAAAGAAAGAGGATTAAACTTCTCGGCCATAATCTCCCTTGAAAAGAGATATTTTTAAGAATTTAGATTATCAAAAAGTTATTTCGTTAGTTTTAAAAGTACAGAGATTTTAGATTTTATATAGCGGGGTAGAGCAGTCTGGAGTGCTCGTCGGGCCCATAAAATTTTGGGGAAACCCGGAGGTCGTGTGGTTCAAATCCCACCCCCGCTATTATTTTTAAAAAATTATTTATTATAAAATTTGAACAAATCCTACTTCGTGAATGTTACTCCCCTCTCATTTTAAGAAGATTAATCTCAAAGAAGTTAAAATGAATCTAATAAATTTTCTTTTCTCTATCTTCATCTTGTTTTTTCTTTTTAATAAATAATAAAATAAATAATAAAATTGTAAAACCAAATATTGCTAATAAAATATAAACAAGATTTTCATTCTTGATATATCCCAAAACTATCTTTCCATTAGTTTCAAAATGAAACATACAACTACGTGTCATTTCTGGAACTTTATAATTATCTGAACAAGTCCCAATATTTGTGCAGTTTCTTGTTTGTTTCCCAAAAATACATTCTGTCCAATTCGTGCAGTTCCATTTATATAAACAGCTTCCTCTGCTTTTTGTTCCACCAATTGTTTCTTCTATTATTACTTCACTTGTTGGAGAATTCCCAATTATAAAAACATCATCAGGATTATCAAAAAAAGTTGTATCTGAATGAACTAAGGGGATAAATAGTAAAACAATGAAAAGGGTTATTGCATATTTCATTTTAAGCACATCCAACTATTAAACCATTCTTAATTCGAAGGGCACACCAAGAACCACAACTTACCCCATTCCAACTTGTACAAACATGGTAATCTGCGGTGTTAGTTATTCCTGCTGAACCATCATCAGAATAATAATTTCCCTGAATATTTCCTGTTGTTAAAATATCTCCAGAAGCATTAATATCCTGAGCCCATAATTTGGTTATTCT
>CAZFCT010000003.1:9806-24162 GCA_964517885.1 Candidatus Woesearchaeota archaeon | reverse complement strand
TTCCGTCAATGTTTATGTTTAAAAAATAATCTTTTGAAGCATTATTGCAGGCAGAATTTACTCCGTTTTGTTCTGTTCTCCATTCTCCGAAATTGCCTGTTGTTAAATTTGTTGTGTTAGAATAACAAATATCTCCTTCGGTTAAAGAATCATAAACACTAAAATTAAATTCATAAGTTCCTGTATTAAAAGTTGTTCCTGTGTAATATTGTCCCTGCCAAACTAAAACATCAGATGCAGAAATTAAATTTAGGTTTAATACTAAAATAAATGTTAAAAAAAATATAAATTTCTTCCTCATTTTCTTTTTATTATTTAACAAGAATAAATTAATAAATAAATCTCAAAATGTTAATAATGTTAAATATGTTAATGATGTTTGTAATGTAAATTAATTATCGTTACTTTCTTGTTCTTCATGTTTAAGAAAAAAATTATTTATTTCATTTAAACGATCAAGGCACTTTTTTAATTGTGGATTTTTCTCTATGGATTCTTTATTTACACGGGTTTCTTCAATTACTGCAAGGTAAACTCTTGCTAAGAAATTTATTTGACTATCATAAGAAACTCCTCTACCTCTTTTACTTCGGATTAAATTAATTATATCAAAAGAACCTTTTTTAATAGCTTGGTCAACTTTTCTTCTGGCTACTTCGTCTAAAAGTTTAATTGTATTTTTCTTTAAAGATACATTTATTCGTTCTTCTTGTTTGTCTTTTATTGTATTTTCTGAATCTTCAATTTTACAAAAGTCAATTCACTTTAGTTGAATTTTGTAATCCCTTAATTATATTTTGTAAAATATATATTGCAGTATATAAATTTTTGGATAATCTTTATTTAGGAGATAAAATAACAAACTTTAAATTCTCTAAGAATTAATTTTTATTATGCCCAGATCGCATAGTGGTATTGCAGTGGATTGCTAATCCACGCCCTTCGGGGCTCGCAGGTTCGATTCCTGCTCTGGGCGTTTAATTTTAAAGAATGACAAGAATAGATTTACATATGCATTCAACCCACTCGGACGGGGCGTTTTCTCCAAAAGAATTAATAGATATTGCTTCTAAAAAAGGAATTTCTGCGATGGCAATCACAGACCATGATAAAGCTACTGCAAACAAAGAAGCAGAAATTTATGCAAAAGAAAAAGGAATTGAATATGTTCACGGAATTGAAATTACGGCGACTCCTCTAGAAGGAGTTAAGGAACTTCATATCGTGGGTTTATTTATTAATTCTAAAAATGAAGAAATAAAGAAAATCCCAGAAAGGCATAAGGGATATGCAATAACAACTGCAAAAAAAATTATTGAAAAGTTAAATGATTTGGGTTATGAAATAACTTTTGAAGATTTATTAGAAGAAACAAAAGGAGAACATTTTGGAAGGCCATTTATTGCAAAAATTTTAATGAAAAAATATCCAGAGAAGTTTCAAGAAAGAGGTCAGGTATTTGATGAACTTTTAGGGAAACAAGGAAAATCTTTTGTTATACCCAAAGGGACAGAATTAGATGAAGCTATTAAAATAATTCATAATGCGGGGGGAATTGCAATTGTTGCACATCCATGGTTCATTGGTGAAAATATGTTAGAGATATTGGAAAAATTTGTCTCTCTTGGAGGAAATGGAATAGAAATGTCTTATTCATCGAAAGATTCAATTTCAGAGGATACAAAAGAAATTTTAAAAAAATTTGTAGAAGAAAATAATTTAATAATTTCTGGAGGAACAGATTTTCATGAAATTAAAGAAGGTGGAATAGAACTAGGGGATAGAGGAATTTCTGAAGAAGAATTTCTCAAATTAAAAAAATATCACCAGAAAAATGCAAGAAAATAATTGAAAAATTATAAACCAAGAAGATTACTTCAATTCTTTACAAATCATACAAAAAATTTATAACACTTCAACAATCAATTAAAATATGGAAGAAGAAAAAAAATATAAAAAATTAGAAGAAGTTTTGATTCAGGTTGGATTGCGAATTGCGAAACGAGGGGAAGGTGCTTTGTTTGTTATTGGTGATGTTGAGTACAAACCTCTTGTGGATCAAAAAGTTCCGCCATTTAATGTTATGGAGAATCCTAAACTTCTTGAATCTCTTGCATTAATGGATGGTGCTGTTATCCTCGACAAAGAAGGAATAATGCGCGCTTATGGTGTAATGATTAAAGCAAAAAAAACTTTCAAGAATTTCGGAACGAGACATAGTGCAGGACTAAGTGCTTCAAAAAAAGGAAATGTTGTCTTTGTGATTTCTGAGGAAGATAAAAAAATAAGAATCTTGAAGGAAGGAAAAATGATAATGCAAATTGATGCTCTTCAAAAAAATGTTGAAAAATCTGTTCCTAACGCAGCAAAAATTTTAGAATCAATTGGGGTTGGAACTATTGGAACTATTGGAACAGGAATTCTCGCACCTTCGCTGGGAATCGCACTTTTACCAGGAGTTATTCTATTTGGTTCTGCCTATTATTTGTTAAGATATATTAATAGAAGTAAAAAGTAATCCAAAATCTTTATATAATATAAGGAATAATTTTGATTATGGAAAAGGTGATTAAAGTAAAAAAAGTTTCTTTGAACGCAGAAATTCCGTCGTATGCTTATGACACAGATGTCGGTTTTGATTTAAGAGCGAACGTTTCTGGAAAATTATTTCCCGGAGAACAAAAAGAATTTAAGACAGGATTAATTTTTGAAATTCCTGAAGGAAATGTTGGATTAATTCGGGACAGAGTTGGAATAGTTACAAAAATGGGAGTGCACACTTGTGCAGGAACTTTTGACCCAGGATTTCGAGGAGAAGTTTCAATTTTTCTTGTAAATTTATCTGAAGAAACAAGATATATTGAAGAGGGAATGAAGATTGCACAAATGATATTTTTACCTGTCATGAAACCGAAAATAATTGAAGTAAAAACAAATACAAAAACAGAAAGAGGAGAAAAAAGTTTTGGTTCTACAGATATAAAAGAATTGAAAGATTTGCATAAAAAAATAAAATCAAAAAAAGTTTCTAAGAAAAAACATGTTAAAAAAATTTCTAAAAAGAAATAATTATTTTATTGCGACGAATTTATCTCGTCCAGTTTCTTTGGCTTGATAAAGTGCTTTGTCAACTCTTTCTTTTAATTTCTTTTTATTATCTCTTTCTTTATATTGAGTTATTCCTCCGCTAACTGTAAGATTATGTTTTTTCAAAACAGCGTCGGAATGAATTGCTTTTTTTAATCTTCCTGCAAATAATTTTGCTTTTTCTAAACTTGTTTCTGGAAGTAAGATTATAAATTCTTCTCCACCAAATCTTGCGACGATGTCAGATTTTCTTACAAGTTTAAGCATGACGCCAGCTAATCTTTTCAAAAGTTCGTCTGCTTTCATGTGTCCATATTTATCATTTATTTTTTTAAAAAAATCTATATCTGTTATTATCAAAGATAATTTTTCTTGCCCCCTTTTTGCTTTTTCTATTTCCATATCAAGAATTGTTTCAAAGAATTTGTTATTATATAATCCTGTTTTCTCGTCGTGAGTTGCAACTTCATACAAACTTGAAAATGATTCAATTATTGTATCAAAAAGTTCTTCAACTTTTTTTCTAAAACGAGGGTCAAGTGCATGAAGTTTATCATCAATCTTTTTCATATTTTATTTAATAAAAAGAATTATTTAAACTATTTGGAAAGCGGGATTTCTTCATCACTCAATTTGTCATTATTTCGGAATCTCGCTTGTCCGTTTTTTTGGAATGTAAAATTTATTCAAAACTCCCATTGCTTGATTACGCATTTCAGAATTTCCCAAACCTTTCCAATCGACGAGAAATAAATCGATATCTTCATCTGTTCCTGCAATCGCATTTTGAACCATTTCTTCGGTTAATGGAAAAACATATTGAGGGATTATATGAGAAATTGCAATATTTGAATTTATTTGTATTTTATTAAAATTTGGACAATAATGTGGACCACCGATTCCAATTGCAACTTCGTTGTAAGGATTTTCTTTAAAATCTTCGATTATTTGCGAAATTGCTTTAGCGACGACAAAACCTGCTTTCCTGTCTTTCCATTCTGTTTCTGTCGGACCGATTTCTACAAACACGCACGGTTTATTTATCGAAGGACCGTGGTGAGTTACTTCTAAAGTTAATTCATATTTATCTAAACGAAATTCTTCTTTAACATTTTTTAATTTTTCAAAAAGTTGTTTTTGAAATAATGCAGAAGTTTTGCAAACTTCAAAATCTTTTCCGCCGAATTGCGCTTTTCCCCAATTTCCTGGCGCGTGAATAGAAAGAGTTTTTCCCCCTTTTTCTGATTGATGCTTTGATGCAAAAATTATAAAATCATAATTATTTATTTTTTCTAAATTAAGATTTTCTGTTTTTGTAATATCTCCATCGACAAGATAAAAATCAAAATTTCCGAACTGACTTAAATTTGTAGAAATGTTAATTCCTGCTTTATCTAATTTACTTGCAATTATTAAATAATTTTTATACATAATTTACAAATAGTTTAATCCTTTAAAAAATGTTATGCAAAAAAAAATAAAAATAAAAATAAAAACTAATTTATTCAAAAGCTAAGAATGCCCACCAAGGTTTTTTTTCCTGGATAACTTCACCAGTTTCTGCGTCAACCTGTGCCTGAACTTTCATTTGTGTTCTGAAAAGTCCGAGAATTCTTGCTTCTTTTTGTGCCTGAACTTCGTAAGCAGCTCGTATCTGTTCACCGCTCCCAACTTCTTTTAATTCAATTGTGCAATTGTTTGATTCATTACATTGTCTTAATCTTAGTTGATTAATTGCAGTTTCAGATGCGACGTCGGGCATTATTTTGATTTCAGCGTTAGCTCCGTTAGAAAGTTGTGTATGTAAACTAGTTCTTTCTTGTTCTTGAGATTGAGTTATATTTAATGAAGAACTTGCTTCATAATTTCCAACTCTTAATCTCGTGCGGTCGTTAACATTAACTTGCATTAATCTTCCTTCTTGATTAAAATAAGTTCCAGAATTTAATTTTGTTCTTACCTGAAGTTGTGAAGATTCGCCCTGATTCTGTGTTGCAGTTATAACTGCATTTTGAGAACCATTTTCATTATACGCCCCTGTTCCATTTTGTCCGTTTTCTGCAATTACGAAAGACATTACAAAAAGCAAAGCAAAAGCAAACAAAAATATTTTTTTCATTTTCACCTCCTTTCAAAATTATTAAGATATTAAACTTTAAAAATTTATTCTTAACCAAATAAACCGTTTGAAGATTTCTCAAAGTCAATTAATCTCTGAAGACGGTTTTGTTCATCTTTTAAAATTTGAATTTGTTCATTAAAAATATCTTGAATTTCTTCAGAACATTCACAACGAAGTTTAAGTTCTTCCAAATTTGAAATTCTTTTTTCATTTAATTTTAAGTCAGTTTCAATTTCATTTGCAGATTTTTTATCTCCACCTACAAAAAAACGGACTAGAAAATTTCTTTTTTGTATTTTCTCTTCGGCAATTATTATTTTTTGGACAGAACTATTTAGTTGTCTTGCAATATCTGAAACGATAATCCCGACAGAAGGAATTAAACTTTCCATGGAGAGAAAAGAATAAATTACATTGCGAACTTTGTTTTGATTTTCGTAAATAACTTTTAGATTTTTATTCATAGAAATTATTTCATTATTAAGTTCCTCTTCGTTATTTTGAATCATTTGTTTTAATTCATCTACATTCTGTGCTTTTTTATGTGTTGAACTTAGTTCAGAAAATTGAAATCCCGCACTTGTAACAATATTAAATTCTGTAGAATCTGCATAAACAGATGAAAATAAAAACAGACAAATTAGAAATAGAATAAATTTTTTTATCATAAAGTTATATGGATTTGTTATTTAAATTTCTTACTGTTAGTTTTATAAAATGTAGAATGTTTTTTTATTTATGTTGTGGGATTACTCTTTTTACATTGGAATAATTTTACTTATTCTGGGAATTCCGATTGGGAGATTTCTCGCGAGAATTACTAAAGAAGAATTGGAATCTGGAAAAAAATGGTTTAGACTTTTAATTTTAATTTCTTTTATTGGAGCAATAGTTTCATTATTTGTTAAGAATGACGCGCTGTTATTCGGTTTTTTGTTTATAGTTATCGTAACAAATCAAAGTTTAAAAATAAATAAATTTGAAAAGCACTAAGTTTTATTACTTAGCTTTTTTCTTTACTACCTTTGCTTTTTTCTTTGCCATTTATGGAATACCTCCTTTTTTGACTTGGATTTTATATCAATTTAATTTAAAAATTTAGTGAGTAACTTTTTGGAGACGAAAATTCGCTGTTTTTTGTCGTCGGGAAAAACCGATAAAAATATAAAAAGGATTTCTTAAAATATTTTATGTTATACCTAATTGGACTCGGACTTAATGGAAAAGGAATTTCTTTAGAAGGGCTTGAAATTTTGAAAAATTGTGAGAAAGTTTATCTTGAAAATTATACTGTTGATTTTCCTTATTTGGAAAAAGATTTGGAAAAAGTGGTTAAGAAAAAAATAATTTCTTTAGGTCGCGAGAGAGTTGAAAGTAATGAAATTGTCGTTGAAGCAAAAAAGGAAAATGTTGCTTTGCTGATTTACGGAAGTCCTCTGACAGCTACGACGCATGTTTCTATAATTGAAGATGCTAAAAAAAATAAAGTAAAATATAAAATTCTTTACAGCGGTTCTATTTTTGACGCAATTGCTGAAACTGGTTTGCAAATTTACAAATTTGGAAAAATTACGAGCATACCAAAATGGCAGAAAAATTTTACTCCAAATAGTTTTGTTGAAGTTTTAAAAGAAAATAAAAAAATAGATGCACATAGTTTAATTTTAATTGATATTGGCTTGGATTTGAAAGACGCTTTGGAAGAATTAGAAAAATCTGCAGAAGAGAAAGATTTGAAAATTGGGAAGATTTTGGTTTGTTCACAACTCGGAACAGAAAGTAAGAAAATTATTTATGGAGAGATTAAAAATCTGAAAAATAAAATTGTTAAGAAACCTTATTGTTTAATTATTCCGGGGAAATTGCATATTTTGGAGAAAGAAATTCTTGAAAGGTTTTAGAAACGTTTGTAATTTTCTTGATAAAAAACTTTCATTGCTAAAGTCATTCTCGTATTTGCAAAATCTAATTTGTGATCTTGATACCAAAACCTATTTCTTGAACATTCATTGAATTCAGAGATAAATTTTCTTTTTTTATCAATAGGGAAAGCACTAACTAAATTTACAATTGCTTGTTCTTCTAGAGAAATCTCTTCTACGGGTTTTTCTATATTTTTCATATTTTTTTATTTAATCTTCATTATTTAAAGATTTATGAACTGAAGAATATTCTGTAAAAAAGGTAATTATTTAAAATAAAGCACTTTAGGGAAAACATGGAAGTTAATAATGAAGAAAAGAAAATAATTGAATTTTGGAGAAAAGATAAAACTTTTGAAAAATCTCTTAAAAAAACAGAAAAAGGAAAACCTTATATTTTTTATGACGGGCCACCGTTCGCGACTGGGCTTCCGCATTATGGACATATTTTAGGAAGTGTCACAAAAGATTTGTTCGGAAGATTTTGGACAATGAAAGGAAAATATGTTCGGAGAGTTTGGGGTTGGGATTGCCACGGATTGCCGATAGAAAATATTGCAGAAAAAGAATTAGGAATTAATTCAAAAGATGAAATTGAAAAAATAGGCGTGAAGAAATTTAATGATTTTTGTAGAAGTAAAGTTTTAAGTTACGCAGGAGAATGGGAAAAAGTTACAGAAAGAATTGGGCGATGGGTTGATATGAAAAAATGTTATAAAACAATGGACAATGAATATATTGAAAGTGTTTGGTGGGCGTTCAAAAAACTTTACGAGCAAGGATATATTTACGAAGGAAAAAAAGTTTTGATGTATTGTCCGCGTTGTTCGACGCCGTTGGCAAAAGCAGAAATTGCGATGGATAATTCTTATAAAACCTTGAAAGAAAATTCATTAGTTGTAAAATTCAAATTGGAAAATGAAGACGTTTACGCTTTAGCGTGGACAACGACGCCGTGGACTTTGCCGTCAAATTTAGGTTTAACTGTAAATCCAAAATTAAAATATGTTTATGTTGAAGATAAAAAAGATAAAACAGTTTTCTTAATGGGAAAAGATGTGATAAAAAATTTTTACAAAGATGAAAAAGATTACAAAATTTTGAAAGAGATTTTTGGGAAAGAACTTGAAGGAAAAGAATACGAGCCGTTATTTGATTATTATAAAAATCAGAAAGGTGCGTTTAAATTTTTCCTTGGTGATTTTGTAACCTCTGAAGAAGGAACTGGAATTGTTCACACGGCCCCATATGGAGAAGATGACTTTGAAATTTTTAAGAAATATAAAGTTGAAACAATAAATAATGTCGACGAGAAAGGGTATTTTACAAAAGATGTGAAAGATTTTGCTGGCGAATATATTCACGAAGTTAATGACAAGATAATTAATTTTTTGAAAAAGCAAGGTAAAGTTATAGCCGTCAGAAAAGTTGAGCATGAATATCCTTTTTGTTACAGGTGTGACACAAAATTAATTTATATGCCTCTGCCTGCTTTGTTTGTTGATATTCAAAAAGCGAAAAAAAAGATTTTAGAATCAAGTCGGAAAATAAATTGGTATCCTGAATTTTTGAAAGAAGGAAGAGTGAAATACTCAATTGAAACTGCACCTGATTGGAATATTTCTAGGAATAGATATTGGGCTAGCGCGATTCCTATTTGGGTTTCTAAAGACGGAGAAAAATTAATTATTGGAAGTATTGAAGAATTGAAGAAATACGCGAAGAAATTACCTGCTGGAAAAATGGACTTGCATAAAGATTATTTAGATAAAGTTATTTTAGAGAAAGACGGAAAAGAATTTAAGAGAGTTCCTGAAGTTTTGGATTGCTGGTTTGAGTCGGGCACGATGCCTTTTGCACAATTTCATTATCCTTTTGAAAATAAAAAGTTCTTTGAAGAAAATTTTCCGTCGCAATTTATTGCAGAATATATTGGGCAAATTCGTGCTTGGTTTTATTATATGATTGTTTTATCGACAATTTTATTTGATAATATTCCTTCGGAAAATATAGTTACTACTGGAACAATTCTCGCTGAAGACGGGCAGAAAATGTCAAAGAGTAAAGGAAATTTTACAGACCCGATGATTTTAGTTGAGAAATACGGCGTCGATGCTTTGAGATTTTATTTAATGAATGCACCTGTTATGAATGCAGATAATTTCAATTTTTCAGATAAAGGCGTCGACGAAATTTACAAACAAGTTGTTCTGATTTTGTATAATGTAAATAATTTTTATGAAATGAATAAAGGAAAGCCCAAAACAAGTTTGGACCTCGTTCGTCAAAGCCAAACGAAAGGAAAAAATAAAACTGAAAGTTCGGATGTAACAGACAAATGGATTTTATCTCGACTGAATGAATTAGGGTTTAATGTTCATAATTATTTAGAGAATTATAACACAATAAAAGCGTGCAATGAAATAAAAGAGTTTGTAAACGATTTGTCGACGTGGTATGTTAAATTAAATCGTGACAGGTTTGAAGAAGATGAAACTGCTCGGGGAGTTTTGAGATATGTTTTAGAAACGACTTCAAAAATAATTGCTCCGATAATTCCTTTTATTGCTGAAAAAATTTATCAAAATTTGAATGGAAATAAGAATTCGGTTCATTTGGAAAAATATCCTTCGTTGGATAAAAAAAAGATTAACAAAGATATCTTAGAAGAAATGAAAATTGTTCGTGAAATTGTTTCGCTTGGTTTAAGAGAAAGGGATAAATTGCAAATTGGTTTGAAATGGCCTTTGGCTAAATTTACAATAAAAGGAGCAAAAAAAATTACAAAAGAGTTTGAAGAAATTATTAAACAACAATTAAATGTAAAAAAATTAGAATTTAAATCTGAAAATAAAAATGAGTTAGATGTTGAATTTGACACAAAAATTACTCCTGAACTTGAGGCAGAAGGTTACGCGAGAGAAATGTCGCGACAGATTCAATCCTACAGAAAAAATTTGGGTTTGAAAAAAGAAAATAAAATTGAAGTTTTTATCGTCGCTGATAAAGATTTGAAGAAATTTTTGGAATCACAAAAAGAATTTATTTTAAGTAGAACAAATTCAAAAGATATGAAAATATATGAAAATGTTACAACTGATGAGGAAAGATTTAAAAAGAATATTGAATTTAAAATTAGAAGTAAAAGAGGCAAGGTTGCTATTAAATTAGTTACTAAACAGTGAAATAATATGTTTACTCTTTTATCATAACAATATTTAAAAACAAAAAAAGGGTTACAAAAACAATGATAGTTAAAGACGAATTTTTGAGCAGGATACGAAAAATTTTTGATTTGAATCTTTATGAAGTTAAAGTTTGGGCAGCATTACTTTCGCGCGGGACTTCTACAGCTGGAGAATTAAGTAATATTTCTGATGTTCCACGAAGTAGAACTTATGATATTTTAGAAAGTTTAGAGAAAAAAGGATTTATTCTTATGAAGTTAGGAAAACCAATTAAATTTGTTGCACTAAAACCAGAAGAAGTTGTAGAAAGAGTTAAGAAAAATTTAATGAATCATGCTAAAGAAAGAACAGAAAGATTAGAAAATTTGAGAAACGACGAGGTTCTCACTGAACTAAATGGTTTATTTACTAAAGGAATTAAATTTGTTGAACCAACAGATTTATCTGGAAGTTTGAGAGGAAGACAGAATTTGTATAATCACATGGACATGATGTTAAGAGGAGCAGAAAAAAGTATTACAATTGTTACAACAAAAGAAGGGATGAATAGAAAATTTGAAGCAATAATGCCAACTTTAGAAAAATGTAAAAAACGCGGAGTTAAAGTAAGAATTGCTGCACCAATTGATTCTACAAATCAAAAGATTGCAAAAGAATTTAAGAAAGTCTCAGAAGTTGGCGATATTGAAGGAAAAATGAAAGCGAGATTTATAATTATTGATTCAAATCAATTAATGTTTATGCTTCTTGACGACGAGAAATTCCATCCAAACTATGATGTAGGAATTTGGATAAATACAGAATTTTTTGCTCAGACATTAGAATCAATGTTTGATATGATGTGGAAAGATTTGAAGAAAATTAAATAATTACATCTTTTCTAAAGTTTCAATTCCTAAAAGATTAAGTGCGTTTTTCAAAACTTGTTTAAAACATTCTACTAAAACAATTCTGAAAGTTTCTTTTTCTCTTGAACCGATTACAGGACAAGCGTGGTAAAATTCGTTGAAAATTTGTGATAGTTGATAAGAATAATTTGCAATTAAAGAAGGGTTCAAAGTTTTGTAAGAATCTTCTACGACTTTTTGAAAATCAGATAATTTTTTCACAAGAGAAATTTCTTTTTCTTCGAGATTGTCTATGATTAATTTTTTAGGTTTTGTTTTAATTTTATTTAAAATAGAATTTGCTCTCGCGTAACTGTATAATAAATAAGGGCCTGTGTCTCCTTCAAAAGAAACGAATCTTTTTATGTCAAAAGGAATATTATTTGTTCTGTTATTTTTTAAATCTCCGTAAATGATTGCAGCGTTAGCGACTTTTGATGCGCGTTGTTTTAATCTTTTTTCTGAAATTTTTGGTTCGCGTTTTTTAATTTCTTTTGATGCAAGAGAGATTGTTTCTTTTAAAATGTCTTCCATAAAAATTGTTTTTCCTTTTCTTGTTGCAAACTTTTTTCCATCGCTGTCAAGATAAAGTCCGTGATAAATATGAACACATTCTTTTGCCCATTCATATCCGAGAAGTTCAAGAATTTTGAAAACTTGTTTTAAATGTAAGATTTGTTCTTGTCCAACTTCGTAAAACATTTTGTCAAATTTATATTCTTCAAATCTTGAAATTGCCGAAGCTAAATCACGTGTTGCGTAAAGTGTTGCTTTGTCACTTTTTTGTATTAACGCTACGCCAAGATTGTATTTTTCAAGATTAACAACAAGTGCATTTTCACTTTCTTCTAGAAGTTTTTTATCTTTCAAAAGTTTAATTACGTCTTTCATTTTTTCCTCGTATCTTGATTCTCCGAGGTAAACATCAAATTTTATTCCTAACTGAGAATAAATTTTTTCAAATTCAATTATGCTAATTTCTTTGAACTTTTTCCATAAAGAAAGATTTGTTTTATCTCCATTTTCAAGACGGAGAAATTCGCTTCGTGCTTTATCTTCGTAAATTTTTTTATTTGCTTTAACATATAATTCATAAAGATGCTGAACAGGATTTTTTTTGAATTTTTTTTCGTCCCCCCATTTTTTGAAAGCAAAAATTAATTTTCCAAATTGTGTTCCCCAATCTCCTAAATAGTTTACATTAATTGTTTTGTAACCGTTGAATTCTGAAATTTTTGAAATTGAATTCCCGATTATCGTCGAACGTAAATGTCCAATTCCGAAAGGTTTTGCGATGTTTGGCGAAGAGAATTCGACGAGTATTTTTTTTCCTTTTCCAGAATTATTTTTTCCGAAGTTATCTTTTTGTTTTAAAATTTCGTTTATTAAAATCTTTGTTAAATTTTTTCTGTCAAGAAAGAAATTAATGTAAGGTCCTTTTAGTTGAATGTCTTCAAAACCTTTTGGAACATTTCCTATATTTTTTCTTAAATTAAATGCAATTTCTGTCGGTAGCATTTTAAGTTGTTTTGAAAAAGAAAAACAGGGAAATGCAAAATCGCCCATGTCATGAGAAGGAGGAATTTCAATAATATTTATTATCTCTTTTTCGGATAATTTTATCTTCTCTTTTTTTAATGCCTCTTTTAAAATTGAAGCAATTACTTGTTTCATAAAATATAAAAACGATTTGAAGTTATAAATATTATGAAAAAGTTCGATGTTGTTATAATTGGTTCTGGAGCTGCTGGAATGACTGCTGCGCTTTACTCAGCAAGAAATGGATTAAAAACCGCAATTGTCAGTAAAGATATTGGTGGAACTGCAAATTCAATTTTAATTTTAGAAAACTGGCCAGGATTTTATGGGAGCGGTTCAGAGTTAATGAAACAATTTTATGATAGCGTTAGAAAATATGAAGTTGATTTTATAATGTCAGAAGTTGATTCTATCGAGAAAAAAGGGGAAGAATTTTTTGTTAAAACAAAAAAAGAAGAATTAAATTCAAAATCAATTATAATTGCAACAGGAACAGAGAGAAGAAAATTGAATGTTAAAGGAGAAGATGAATTTACTGGGAAAGGAGTTAGTTATTGTGTTACCTGTGACGCTTTCTTTTTTAAAAATAAAACTGTTGTAGTTGTTGGAGGAAGTGATTGTGCGGCGACATCAGCAATTGCACTTACAAATCTTGCAAAAAAAGTTTATGTTGTTTATAGAGGAGAAAAATTAAGATGTGAAGAGATTAATGCAGAGAAATTAAAGAATAATAAAAATGTTGAAATAATTTACAATGCTGTTCCGGTTGAAGTTAATGGAAAAGAGAAAGTTGAAAATTTGGTAATTAAGAAAAATAATAAATTAGAAGAAATAAAAACTGATGGGATTTTTGTTGAAATTGGTGCGACGCCTTTAGTAAAATTTTTCCAGAATCTTAATTTGAAATTAGATAAAGAAAATTATATTGTTGTTGATGAAAATATGGAAACATCGGTTAAAGGAATTTTTGCTGCAGGAGATATTACAAATTCAGAAGTTAAACAGGTTGTTACAGCTTCTGCTCAAGGCGCGATTGCAGGAAAAAGCGTTCATGATTTCTTAAGAGATATATAACAAAACTTATTAACTTTGGATTTTATTGATTAATATGGAAATAAAAAAAGATAATTTAGAAAAAGCATTGGGAAACAAAAAGCAACCGGAAATTCCAAAAGAAACAGAAATCGGATTCCACCAAGGTGCGTTGAATACTTTGATTAATGAGAGGAATGAATTAATAAAAATAATTCAGCAAGTTGAGATTGTAATGCAAGCACATATGAAAAGACTTGAAGAATTAGGTGTTAAAATCAAAGTTGGTGAAAATAAATAATGAATTATAATTTTGTTCCTGAATTTACAGGGGACAATATTTATGAATGTCTTTTTTTTGATTATTGTCCAAATAAATTTTGTCTTGATGAAAAAGGAATTGAAGAAAAATGTTTGATTTTTGAAAGAGCGTCTTTTAATAATAAATCTGAAAGGGAAGAAAATATACAAGAAAATTTTGGAGAATATTGGGAATTTTTGTTTAATTAAGATTATGAATTTATTATCCAAACAAAACCTTCTGTTCAATCTTGATTATTAAGCCTCAGGAGAGGATTG
>CAZFCT010000003.1:8150-9706 GCA_964517885.1 Candidatus Woesearchaeota archaeon | reverse complement strand
GCGGGTGTGCCAGAGTGGTCAAATGGACTGGACTTAAGATCCAGTGGCTTAGTGCCTGCGTAGGTTCGAACCCTATCACCCGCATAAATATTGAGCAAAGCGAAATATTTGAGTTCTTAACAAAGTATAATTCAGTTGTTAATCGGTTCGACGAGCGATTTCACGAGTAAAAAATTTTGATTTGATTTAAGTCGAGTGGGGTCGCGAGCCACATATCACCCGCATAAATATAAAAGATAATTTTATTCAAATAATTTAGAAATAGAAAGTCCTTTTTGCGCGCGGTAAATTGCTTCTGCAAAAACCGAACTCATATCAATAACTTCAACGCCATTTCCCTCGCTGTAATGTGTGTTGCTTGTCATAACTCTTTGAAAATTATTTAATAAATTAGAAGTTCCTTTTGTAAAAATTCCGTGAGTTCCGTAACAGAAAAGATTTTTCGCTCCATATTCTTTTAATAAATTTGCTGCTTCGCATAATGTTCCGCCAGAATCAATCATATCGTCGACAATTAAAACATCTTTGTCTTTGACATCTCCAACAAGTTTCATTTCTTTAACATCTCCTGCTTTTTCTCTTTGTTTGTAAATCATTGCAAGAGGATTTTCTACGCCGATTTTTTGTGCGAAAGCACGTGCACGACTTACACCACCAGAATCCGGAGATAAAATTACTAATTCTTCTAAATTTCCAAGAGGTTTTTTTTCTAAATATTTTACAACTTCTGGAAAACTGTAGAGATTATCTATGGGGATGCTCTCGTCGTAAAATCCTTGAATTTGTGCCGCGTGTAAATCCATTGTTATAATTCTTTTCAAATTTGGAGAAATTGTTCTCGCAAGAGTTCTCGCTGAAATCGGAACGTGCGGTTTTTCTTTTCTGTCTTTTCTGCTATAAAGCATATTCGGAAGAACAAAACTTACACTTTCTGCAGAAGCACTTAGTAAATTATCTTTCAACAACATAAGTTGCACCCACCATTCCTGAGGATTTTTCGTCGAGTCGTGAATAAAATAAACTTCTTGTTTCCTAATATTTTCTGGAACACACATATCAATTTCTCCATTTCTAAAATGATTTATTTCAACTTCTTTCAAAGGAACGTCACATTCTTTTATTTCTTTGAGATAATTTTGAATTTTTTCTGCAAAAGTCCACGATTTAGAATTCTTGTCTGCTAAGAGTATTACATCTTTCATATACAAAAATAGAAGAATTTATTTAAATTAATTGCGGTGTTAAATTATGAATAAAAAGAGAGAAATAGTTTTATTAACAATTTTGATTTTATTATTTTTTACAATAAATTATTCTTGGATAGATGGATATCTTGTCAAGGTTTTTGAAAATGAAGACAAAGAAAGTTTTATTGTTCAAAGAGTTATCGACGGGGACACAATTGTTGTTGGAAATGACACGCATGTTAGATTATTTGGAATTAACACGCCAGAAAAAGGAGAAAAATATTACACTGAAGCAAAAAAATTTCTTGAGGATTTAATTTTGAATGAAACAATTTTTTTAGAATCTTTTGGGAAAGATAAATATTATAG
>CAZFCT010000003.1:0-8050 GCA_964517885.1 Candidatus Woesearchaeota archaeon | reverse complement strand
TAATTTTGAATGAAACAATTTTTTTAGAATCTTTTGGGAAAGATAAATATTATAGGGAACTTGGAGTTGTGTTTTTCAAAAATGAAAATGTGAATTCAGAAATAATTGAAAATGGTTTTGCAAATGTTTACCTTCTGGATGATAAAAGTTATGAAAAAGAATTTAGAAAATCTTGGGAAAAATGTTTAGAAAATGAAAAAAATTTATGTGAGTTTTCCGACGACAAATGTGCAAATTGTATTGAGTTAAAAAACATTGATGTTAAAGAACAAGAAGTTGTTTTTTATAATAAATGTAATTTTGATTGTGATTTAGAAAATTGGGAAATTAAAGATGAAGGTAGAAAGAAATTCATTTTTGATGATTTTGTTTTGGAAAGAAAGAATGAAGTGAAACTTTTAGTTGGAGATTTAGATGATTCTAGAAATATTTTATATTGGAAAAATGAAAAATATGTTTGGACTTCGACAGGAGACACTTTATTTTTGCGAGATGATAAAGGAAAATTAGTTTTGTTTGAGTTTATTAGATAGTGAGATGTATATATTGGAAAATATATATTAGACAAAACATTTTTAAATAATAATTTATTTTTTATTTAATGAAAAGAGAAGTTGGAAAATTTTTATTGATATCTTTATCTGGGCTTGTTCTTCTAAATATTACAATTATTGGGGCATCTATAGCATTTCAAAATTATGGGCGGCTTACATTAAATCCTGGAGAAAATTATACAATTAATATTCCTTTTATAGGAAATAAACAAACATTCCAAACAATTTGTGGAAAGGCAGAACAAACAGACGGGACTGCTCTAAAAAATATTTCTGTTATATTAAAAGAATATAATAGTAATGAAACTGTCGCAGAAAACACGACGGGAAGTGATGGAAAATATTGTATAACAATTCCAAGATTAAGTTCAAGCACAAAGTTTGATATTTATTTAGAATATGAAAACGATACTGGAGAAGAAAATTTAACTATTGCAGACCACGATTATTATCTTAATTTTGATGATGATAGGAATTACAGTAAGGCAATAGAGGATTATGTAATTTTAACAGGAGATATAACAAACGAATATGCAAAAGTTGAAAATGGAAGATTTGAAATAAAAGTTGGATACTGCAAAAGTAATTGTAGTTATCATAAAGGAACTTATGATTATAAATTTGGAGATTATGAAAAATATTTTATAAATATAGGTTCAAATGAAACTTATGAATTACCAAATGAAGAGATGAATATTTCTTGGGAAATTCCATATGACGCGTCTCCAGGACAATATAAATTCTTAATTAGAACATCATTTAATGCAGAAGAAAAAAGCACATCTGTATTCTTTAATATAGAAGAATAAGTTATTAAATTATATTAGGATTATCATAACAAATAATATAACCTTTCTAATACGAAAATATTTAAATAAGAGGTTTTTAGAAGTTAGATAATGATAGGTTGGGGTAAGTTAAGATTTAGTATTCTGTTATTATTTATTATCGTCGGTGTTTTGGGTGTTGTGAGTGCTAATACAATTGAAAGTTCTACAATGGTTTTTCAGGGAACTTTAAATTTTAATTCTGAAACTGGAAGTTATACTGGAACAATTGGAGCAACACAAGCTTTTGATGTTTATGCTAAAGATGGTGGGACTGCCGATGTAACAAATATGGATCCTACTTCTTGGATAATCGGTTTAGACAATGATGCTTATTCTAAAAGTGGTCCTTGGGGAAGTTGGTTTGACCCAGATGTTTCTGATTGGGAAAAATACACATTAGTATTAGAAGAAGGTTCATGGAATTTAAGATATGATAATAATGAAAATTTAAATCCTTTTGGTGGTCAAATTAACTGGAATAATAATTATGCAGTTGAAGAAGGACAAAACTGGGAAGAACAATGGTCTTGGGGAGATGAGAACATCCCGTTAGAACACACTGGTTTTGATGTTAATGTTGAAGATTTAGGAAGTGATAATTATAGAGTAACTTTAACTCCCGCAAATGGGGCAATTACAAATATTGATAAAGGAGAAGTTTATAATACAATACAGGCGGCGATTGACGACGCTGAAATAGGAAATACAATTGAAGTTATGAGTGGGACTTATGAAATAGATTCAAGTAATAGTTTTAATAGTAATTGGTTAATTAATATTAATAAGGACAATTTAATAGTTAAAGCTGCTGAAGGAGAAACACCAGTAATCCTTGCATCAATGGAAGAACCATTTACAAGTATTAAACGTATAATAAATATTCCAAATAATAATGTAACTTTTGAAGGTTTTGAAATTGTTGGAAACGGAGATTTAGATTTTGATGGAAGTTATTTAGGAATTAGAATTGATGGGAGTGATGTAATCGTTAGAGATAATGTAATTAAAAATACTCTTACAGGAATTCAGGCAAATTCAATTAGAGCTAATATTTTAAAAAATAAAATTTATAATGTGTCGGTTGGGATTAGCTTAATGTATAAAGACAGTGAATATACTGTAAAAGATAATGAAATTAATGTTGTTAAAAACAGTAATATATCAATAGATAATGAAGGTTTTGGACTTTCATCATCGAATTCAATTTTTGAAAATAATACAATAAATGTTGAAGGAGGCGTACCAGAAGTAAAAGTCCATCCAGAGGGAAGTATTCAAGAAGGAATTAATGCTGCTTCCGACGGAGATACTGTTTATGTTAGGGCTGGATTATATGAAGAAGATATTATAATAGATAAAGATTTGATTTTGTTGGGTCCAAAAGCAGAAGTTAAAAGAAATACTGGAAGTGCAACAGATTGGACAACTTCTACTACAAAATTATGGACAAATCAAGATGCAATAAATGCAGAAGAAGCTATAATTCGTTCTAATTCTATATTACATGTAATAGATATTAAAGAGGACAATGATGTTACGATAAAAGGTTTTATTATTGAAGCAAGAAATAGAAATGATAGTACCAATGCGCATTTAGTTTATGTGGAAGCAAAAGATTCTACAATTAATAATGTAATAATAGAAAACAATATAATTGGGCCAATAACGGAAGAAAATCAAGATGGAACAAAAGGAAGAATGGGAATTGATTTTGATTCTCAAAATAACAATAATAATGGACTTGCTGGATTATTAAAAGGAAATAAAATATTTGGTGCAGAAGGAAATGGAGTCAATGTATTTGTTATTGGTTCGCATTATTTTCCATCTATGTCTGATTATAGTGGAATGATAATTGAAGAAAATGATATTTATGGTTCAAATAGGGCAGGTATGGAATTAGTTGGAGGAATAAATGGATTAACAGTTAGAAATAATTTTGTTTCACATAATGGTTTAATTTGGGATGATGGAAGTTCATATATTAGGTCTTCTGTATCTGAAGCAGATTTAACCAACCTAAAATATGGAACTGGAATAAATTTAATGAGAACAACTTCCTTAACTCGTGAGATATTAGAAGAACAGAATTATTTGGAAAATTTTATTGTAGAAAATAATGTTATTACAAATAATGATAAATTTGGTATTTATACTGGGCCAATGCAAAATAATTTAACAATTAAAGGAAATTTTCTAAATTATAATGAGTGGGATGGGATAAGAATTGATGAATCTGGAGAATACCATTCCTTGAATGTATTAAACATATATCATGAAGCGTATGGTTATATGAATGGAGTAATTTTAGAAAATAATACAATTACAGGGGCAACAAGTACATATTCTGCAATAAGGGTTATAGGAAAACCTCAAAATTTAACAATAAACAAAAATAAAATAAATGAAAATACGAAAGGAATAATCCAATATGATGGAAATTCTCAAAGTTGGAATTACTTTCTTAATGCACAAAACAATTATTGGGGAGAATCTCCAGTATTTAACGAATTAGTTTCTGGAAATGTTATTTATGCTCCTTGGTTTACTGATGAGGGAATGAATGAATCAACAATCGGACAAGATATAACTTCAGATGAAAATGGAACTAATGCAACAATCAATGAAGAAACAAATCTTTCTGCTGAAAATGTTATTGTAAATCTTCCTTCTGGAATTATAATTAGTGGAAATTCAACTTGGGATGGAACAATAAATTCTCCTGTAATAACCGATACAACAAGTGTAAATATTTCTGCTTCAGGATTAGAAAGAAGTATAAGTAAAGTTGTCGAAGTGGGTTTTTCTGGAGTTAAATTAACTTTTGATAAAGCAGTTAAAATTGTAATTTCTGGTGAAAGTGGAAAGAAAGTTGGATATTCTGATGAAGGCAAATTTGTTTTAATTCCTTTATGTAACTTTGAAATAAATGAAACAAATCTTCCCGACGGCGGAGATTGTTATTATGATGATACAACAAATAATGAAATAGTTCTTTGGACAAAACATTTTACACAGTTTATTACATTTGATGAAAATGATTCTACATCTCCAACTTTTAATGATGCATGGAGTTATCCAATTCTTCCAACAATTCTTAAACCAATTACTGTCCTTGCTAACTTCACAGATGCTAGCGGGATAGCATATGCAGTAACTAGAACTTATTACCAATATCTTGATGGCACGTCAGATACTTCTTTCGGAGACAATAATATGACTTTTGACCATGCCGAAGGATATGGAACTACAAGTATTTGGAACTACACAATCCCAATGACCCCTTCCGAAATAGATAGCGAAGGATATTTCAAGATAAAATTTAAAGCAGTTGATGGTTCTGGAAATATTAGAGATTTTCCTGGAAGTTCTAGTTATGATGTTTATGTAACTGTGGATTTAACAGCACCAAACACAACATCATCACACAATTATACTTTTGTAGAAAATACAACACAAATAAATCTTAGTGCTGAAGATATTGATTTAGATTATTCTGGAAATTATCAACCATCTAGAGTTAATTATACATCTTTCAGAATTAATAAAAATAGTTGGATAAATGTTTCTGGGAACTTTACATTATCTGAATTTGATTTTAACGAAGATGGAGATTATGAAATTGAATTTTATTCTGTAGATAATGCAGGAAATAAAGAAGAGAACAAATTTGCTTATGTTGAAATAGATACAACTGCACCAGCATTAGAAATAATTTCGCCAGAAAATAAAGTTTACAATAATGCAACACAATTAGTAAATCTTTCAAGTGATGGAAATGTTTGGTATAATTGGGATGGAACAAATGTTAGTTATTCAAATCCAGAAGAGATTGTGTTTACAGAAGGAAACAGATTATTACATGTTTGGGCAAATGATTCTGCAGGAAATGTGAATTACACAAGTGTTACATTTATTGTAGATACTACTTTACCTGTTTTGAGTATTACTTATCCAAATAATGAAACTTATAATGTGGATGTTAGTGAATTAAATTATACTTTCACAGAAGTAAATCAAGACAAATGTTGGTATTCTACAAATTTAGGAATAACAAATTCTTCTGCTGTTTCATGTGATAATTTTACAAATGTTGAAAGTGTTGAGGGTTTGAATAGTTGGACAATTTATATGAATGATACTGCTGGATGGGTTGGTTCAGATACAATTTACTTTACAAAAGATACAATAAATCCTTTAATTCAATTTGAAAGCGAAACAACAGAATCAGGAAATTATTCACAGAACTACATTGAAGCAAATGTTTCAGTTTCCGACGATGGAACAGGAATAAATGAAACAATAACTTATTTATATAATGAAACAACAATTTTGAACAGCACTTTATTAGTTTCAAACTTTACAGAATTAGAAGATGGAATTTATTATTTGAATGCAACAACTTATGATAATGCGGGAAATCCTAATTCAACTGAAACAAGAACAATTTTATTGGATACAACTGCACCTGAATTAAATATCCAAAATCCTGGAAATATTACTACAATGGGATTTACATTTAGAGCAAATGTTTCTGATAATTTAAGTGGAGTTAAAGAAGTAATTGTTGAAGTAATTAATAGTTCAGGAGAAATTGTCAAAATAGGAAATATGACAGAAGAAGCAGAAAATAAATATTACAGATGGTTTAGTATTAATGAACTTCCATTTGGAGAATATACTATTCGTGTAAATTCTACTGATTATGCAGGAAATAAAGAAAGTAAAGAAGAGAATTTCTGGCTTGATTATAGTATAATTAAAGATAAGATAGAAGGAATTAAAACTACAATCACTACTCAAGACGGAGGAGAGGTAATTATTCAATATACAATAACTGCAAGGGGAAGCAATTACTTAAGATTTGCAATGGATGACATTGGAGAAAGTTTAAGTCCAGCAGTATTAAATGCAACAATTTCAAGAAATGAAGAATCAGCAAATGTAAGAAATAGTTTAAGTGATTCTGAATCATTAATTATTGGAGAAATTGGAGAGGACCCTATAACTACTTCATTTAATTTAACATTACAATTCACACCAGAATATGCAAAATCAATAGGAGAGGGAACGCACACAATAAATTATCAA
This sequence comes from Candidatus Woesearchaeota archaeon, assembly GCA_964517885.1. Taxonomy (GTDB): domain Archaea; phylum Nanobdellota; class Nanobdellia; order Pacearchaeales; family GW2011-AR1; genus RBG-13-33-26. The sequence continues at coordinate 1,575 of CAZFCT010000003.1, read as the reverse complement.
ATACAATTATGGAGTGATTAAAATGAAATATAAATTTTTTATTTCTTTTCTCATATTAACTTTTTTAATTAGTTTTGTTTTTGCAGAGTCATTAGGAACACCCTATGAAGATATAATTAATGTTACATCTGGAGAAGATGGAACGTTTAATGTAGGAATCCCTCCTTCAATTAATAATACAAATAATTCAGGAACAACTGGCGGAGATACTGAAGGAACTACGACTCCTACAGCTCAGACATCTGGAAGCGGTGGAGGAGGCGGTGGTGCGAGAACACTTTCTTCAATATTAAGAAATGTTTTTAACAATGAAGACGAAGAAAATAAAGAAGAAGAAAAATTATCATCTAAACCTGAAGAAGATGAAATTCCCGAAGAAAAATCTTCATTTACAAGTTTAATGAATGCTGCAGTTATTGGTGTTTCTGATTTTGTAAAAACTCCTGCAGGGGTTGCAACTTTTGTTATCGTAGGACTTTTTATAGTTGGTGGAATAACTTTCTTATCAGTTAAGGGAAAATTTAAAAAAGGTTTACCAAAAAAGGAAGAAGAAGATAATATCCTAGAACAATAATTCTTAAATAATACGATTTTATGATAATAACATGGATAAAGTCGATGAAGAATTTTATTCTTTAATGGAATCCAAGAAAAGAGAAATAGATTCTCTTGATATATCCCGCGAAGAGAGAGAGGGATTATATTCCCTGCTAAAAAATAATATTGATTATCACGAAAAAGAAAAAGAGTTCACTTGTCAAGAAGAAATTAATCAAGCATATGATAGTTTTGGAAAGAGTTTAAAAGATTTTATTGATGTGGCAAATAACCTAACAAAAAACAATAATTCTCTTCATATTATCCACGTTAATCAACAAATTCAGATAGCAAAACAAAATGCAATAAAAAAGCAAATTGAAGAAAGATTAACTGAAGAAAGAAAACTTGAAATAAAATTAACTACTCAATTAATTTGTATGCAAATGAAACAAACAAATAGAAATCAAAACCCTTAAATATCATCGTTATTCTATAATTTTGTAGACAGGTCGGCGGGTTAGCTCTCCGCCATTGCAAGTGAGCTTTATGCAGACTGCGAGAAGGTAAGTGATTAAGTGTCAGGGAATCTTTATTCCGACGTTGACGCTTTGTCCGATTTGATCTTGCAGATGCGAAACGGGTCAGGTCCTGATCGAAGCAGCCCTAAACATTTGTCTAGATGCTTATCGGGTAGCAGAGCCGAGGAAGAGTAAAGGTCAATTTTCTGGTTCTTATGAGCAAACCTTCGGTCTACAATTATTTTCAGGTTTTCACGTGCAATCATTTCATTCTCGCAGAGCAAACCTTCGGTCTACAATTATTTAAAGAAATCAATTTTATTCTTATAAATTAAATATATTCTGTACCTTCAAAAAGTTAATAAACCTGTTTTCACTTTTTAAAAAATGGAAATAAAAAAGAGAGATTATCTATTTAGAAATAAATTTTTCCCAAAAAATAACAAAGGACAATTCTTTTTGATTGCTGCAATAATTATAATCGTCGTTACTGTTGGAGTTATTACAATAACAAATT
>CAZFCT010000002.1:43376-47038 GCA_964517885.1 Candidatus Woesearchaeota archaeon | reverse complement strand
TGGTTTTTTTACTAAATCTGGATTATAATAATGAGTTGCTCCGAGACTTTTGTAATTCATTTCTAAAAGTTCTTTTGAAACTTTGAGACAATTCAAGAATTCTGTTTTGCCGTAGTCGAATGGATTTTTTAATTCGTCGAGCCGATTAGAATCATCGTTAAAACAAGAATATGCTCTCGGAAATAAAATTGCTTCTTTTAATGTAAGTCCCCAACTCATTCTTGTTATTGCGGTAGAACCTATTTCCATTTTTTCCCCTTTTGGACGTCGAGCAACTTCTCCAAATAACATCCTCGCTAAAAGCACTTCATCTTTATCTTTCCAAAAATCGTCAGTTATATAATTTCTTTCCCTCTCAATTCTTTCTGCATCTTTTTTGTAAAACTCTTTTAATTTAGAAATATATTTATTTTCAGGATATTCTAATTTTGTTTCAATAGTTTTTTTTTACAAATTCGGGGTTTATTCTTCCTATTGGGGCGTGTGCTAAAGGTACAACTGAAAGTGAGAGCATTAATGCTAAAGGTAATTTATTTTTCATAATTAAGAAATCAAAAGTTGTTTTTTAAAACTTGTGGATAACAGAATTCTTCTTATTTAAAATTAATTCTTCCTTCAATATTTTTCCTTTCACTTGGAAAATTTCGTAAAAACAAATTAACAATTTCTTTTTTATTGTAATAATTTTGATAAACTAAAAAATAAGCCATTGCTTTAATTGGAGAATCAAATTTTGTAAGAACTTTATCATTCCAGCATTCTGGGAGGTATTGTTCTTTCTCTGAATTTTTGATTAATGATGAACCTGAAATTTCTCCTATAACTTTTCCAATCCCAGTTACAAAATAGGGACTATAAACCCACTGTTTTTCCATCTTATTTTTAAGATTAAATCTTTTTTAAAGATTTATATTCTGTATAATTAATTTTATAAAGTTCTGCTTTCTAATTTGAACATGAAGATTTTGTTATTACATACAGATTATATTAAGTTTAAACCTTTGAAAAAAGCGCTGAAATCAATTCAGGAACTTTCTGAAAAAGATAAGTCTGGGAAAGAAATTAAAGAAGCGCTCGTGGTTTTGACCGCTGTTGAAAGTTCTGATTCAGATATTAAGAAAGTCGTCGCTGAATTTGTTAAAAATGTTGAAGATGTTGCAAAACAAGTTAATGCGAAAAATGTTGTACTTTATCCTTATGCTCATCTTTCTAAAGATTTGGCTTCGCCAGAAATTGCTGTGAAAGTTTTAGATGAAACTGAAAAAGAATTGAAAAAGAATTTCAAGGTTTCTCGTGCGCCTTTTGGTTATTATAAAGAATTTGAAATGAAGGTTAAGGGACATCCTCTTTCTGAATTGTCAAGAGAAATAAAATTTGCAGATGTGAAATCTGAAGAAAAATATGATTACAAAACCTTACTTAATCAAATTTCAAAAAATAAACTGGATAGTTCTAAATTGAAAGATAATGACCACAGAATTATTGGGAACCAAATGGATTTGTTTTCATTTTCTGAAGTTGCGCCTGGAATGGTTTTTTGGCATAATAATGGTTTAATAATTAGAAATGGTTTGATTGAATTTTGGAGAGAGATGCATAGAAAAGCAGGTTATCAAGAGATTTCAACCCCCCAGGTTATGGATAAAAAACTTTGGCAGATTTCAGGACACTGGGAGAAATATAAAGATAATAATTTTGTTACAGAATATGAAGGGAGAAAATTTTTAGTTAAACCGATGAATTGTCCTGGCGGAATGCTTGTTTTTAAAAATTCTCCGAAAAGTTATAAGGATTTACCTTTGAGAGTTGGTGAGGTTGGAATTGTTCATCGAGTTGAACTTTCTGGAGTTCTTGCTGGTTTGTTTAGAGTTATACAATTTACGCAAGATGACGCGCATGTTTTTTGTAATGAAGAACAAATTGAAGACGAAATTTTTAGAATTATGGATTTAGTTGAGTTATTTTATAAGAAATTTAATTTGGAGTTTGACCATGTTGAACTTTCGACGCGTCCTGAAAAAAGGATTGGTGACGAAAAAATGTGGGATAAAGCAGAAAAAGTTTTGGAAGATTCTTTGAAGAAAAAGAAAATGAAATATCAGATTAATAAAGGTGACGGCGCGTTTTACGGACCGAAAATTGATTTTCATATTAAAGATTCTTTAGGAAGAACTTGGCAGTTATCAACGATACAACTTGATTTTTCAATGCCTGAAAGATTTAATTTGGAATATACTGATAAAGATAATACGAAAAAACGTCCTGTGATGTTGCATAGAGTTATTTATGGGAGTTTGGAAAGATTTGTTGGAATTCTTTTAGAAAGCACGAATGGGAGAATGCCGACGTGGTTGGCGCCTGTTCAAGTTAAAGTTTTGAATTTTACAGACAGGAATACTGATTATGCGAAAAAAATAATTGAGAAACTTGGAAACGAAATTCCAAATTTGAGAATTGACGCTGATTTTAGACAAACAACTCTTCAGGCAAAAGTTAAAGAAGCAGAAATTTTAAGAGTTCCTTACATAATTGTCGTCGGTGATAAAGAAGAAAAAGAAAAAAATCTTGCTATTCGTGTTAGAGGAAATTCTAAAATTGAAAATTTTAAGATTGAAGAATTTGTAAAAAATTTACGAAAAGAGATTTTGGAGAGGAAATGAATTCCCATTTCTTATTAGAGAAATTAGAAAGTTCAGATGAGTATAAAAAATTTATTTCTGAAAATAAAGATGCTTATTTGTGTTCGGGATTTTTTGTGGTGGATTTGTCTGAAAAAAATCCTGAAAATAAATTCCATTTTGATTTTTATGTTCCTTCAACAAGAGAAACTTTTTCATTTGAATTAGAAAATGGCGTGAGGAAAGTAAAACTTGAAAGAATTGATGATGTTGTTTTAAATAAAGTTTCTATGAAAAATAATTTTGACTTTGATAAAATAAAAGAAAAAATTTTAATTGAAATGGAATTGAAAAAAATTACAAACAAGATTCAGAAAATGATTTTTTCTTTGCAAAATGTTGATAAAAAAGATGTTTTGATTGGAACCATTTTTCTTTCTGGGCTTGGTTTGATTAAAGCAGATATTGATTTGGAAGAGAATATTTTTACTGAATTTGAAAAGAGTTCTCTTTTTGATATGATAAAGATTGTGAAAGGTAAGAAAAATTAATTTTTTTCGACAATAAATCTTATCATCATTTCTGAATTGTCTGTTGACAAAATTTTGAAATTCTTTTTTTTAAATAAATCGTGAACTTCTTTCTCGTCGAATAAGTAGTAGTATCTTTGTCCTTTGTCATTCCATCCGATTAAAGTTTCTTTTCCTTTGTGTCTTTTTAGTCGTTTTGAATCTTTGTTCCAAACTCCTACGAAGATTTGTGCTTTTGGTTTTAAGATTCTGTAAATTTCTTTAACTGCTTTCTTTTGTTCTGATTTATTTAAACAATGTAAAGCGGAAATGCAAATTGCAGCGTCAAAAAAATTATCTTCATAAGGTGTTTTTATCATTGATGAAACTGCGAATTCAGCGTCGATGTTTTCTTTTTTTGCTTTTTCTTTTGCTAGTTTAATCATTCCTTCTGAAAAATCTAAGAGATACATTTTTCCAGATTTTATTTTCATTAAATTTCTTCCTGAACCACTTCCGAAATCGAGAATTTTCC
>CAZFCT010000002.1:29789-43276 GCA_964517885.1 Candidatus Woesearchaeota archaeon | reverse complement strand
GAAATGTTTTCCCAAACTTGTTTTTGATTTTCCATAGAAATAAATTAAGAAAGAAAGATTAAAAATTATTCGCCTTCGAATTTTATTAGTCCAAAAGTATAAACAGGAGGATCTTCTGGTTTTTTGTTTTCCATTAAAGAACATACCTCAATAACTTCGCTATGTAAACTTCTTATTTCTGTGCAGATTTTTCTTGATTCTTCTGAGAATATTTCGTCGATTAAAAGAATTTTTTGATTTTGTGGAATTAAATCTCGTCGGACATTTCTGTCAATCATCATTAATCCTGTGTTTAATTTTTCTGCGAGAATTCCCGCTACAGCAAAACTTTTTGTTTCTGTCGAGGCGATTAAATCAATTTGTTTATCTTTGTATCTTTCATAAAGTATTTCTGTCAATTTTCTTAAAGATTCTTTATCAAATAATAATGGGGAAATATCATAAAGTATTTCTCCAGGTTCTGGAAAATCATAAATTATTCTTATTTTTTCTTTTAATTTTTTGAGTTCTTCTTCTCTTGAGAAAGAGTCAATTATTCTTAATAATAATTTTTCTATTTTATCTATGCTGTTTTTTCTTATTTGTTTTATCTCTTCGACAGGCAAATCATAATTTTCTTTCCATGCGTCGTAATCTCCAATAACTGCGATTGTTGCGTAATGAACTTCTGCTTCGTTTGCTAAGATACATTCTGGAGAAATTGTCATTGTAGAAATGTCTGCAAATTGTTTGAACAATTTACTTTCTGCTTTCGTTGAATATCGCGAGCCCTCTGTTGTTATTGCAGTTCCTGTTTTGTGTAATCTGAATCCCAACTCTCTGCAAATTTCAATTATTTTTTTTCTTAATAATTCTGAAAAAGGATTGTTCATGTAAGTGTGCATTGCGCCGAATTCGAATTTATCGAAAAAAGTTAATGACCTGTTTTTTGTTAAATCAATTAAATCGTCTAAAATTACAAAGTCGCCGATTTTTATTTCTTCTTTTAAGGAGTTTGCGTCTGTCGTCGATAAAATATATTTGCAACCTTCATATTTTAGTGCAAAAATATTTGCTTTGTTATTTACAAATGTTGGTGGGATTTCGTGTTTTTTTCCGTGTCGAAAAATTATTGCAACTTCAATTCCTTTTATTTTTTTTGTTAAGACAGGAGAAGATGGTTTTCCAAAAGGAGTTTCAATTTCTGATTCCTTAAAATCATTTAAGAATTCTGCGTTTTCAAATCCGCTTCCTAAAATTATACCTACTTTTAATTTTGCCATAAAACTTTATTGTTAAAGATTTTATAAGTATTATTGGGATGAAGGATATTATTTAATTTTGAAAATAATTTGATATTTAAAATTTGTAAAGTTTAAAAATAATCTGTTCATAGAAAGGGTATGTTGAAACCAGCGAAAAATGAAATTAGAAAACCGACGAAAACTATTTCTGGAATTACGCCTGTTGCTGTGATGTTGCCTCCGCGTCCGTGTAATCATGGAAGTTGTACTTATTGTCCGTCGTTGAATGTTCCGCAAAGTTATACGCCGAAAAGTCCTGTTGTGATTCGCGCGGCTGCAGTAAATTATGACTCTTACAAACAGGTTAGGGCGAGAATGAAAGCATTTGAAGCGATGCATCATCCGACAGAAAAAATTGAAATTATAATTATGGGTGGAACTTTTTTAGAATATTCGAAAAAATTTCAATACGATTTTATAAAAAATATTTATGATGCTTTAAATGGAAAGAAATCTTTGAATTTAGAAAAAGCGCAGAAGTTGAATGAAACTGCGAAGCATCGTTGTGTTGCACTTTGTGTTGAAACGCGTCCAGATGTTTGTATTAATTTTATTTCAAGAATGCGTGAGTTTGGGGTTACAAGAGTTGAACTTGGAGTTCAGATTATCGACGATAAAATTTATAAAATTGTTAAAAGAGGACATACTGTAAAAAATGTTGTCGACGCTACAAGGGAATTAAAGAACGCGGGTTTTAAAGTGGGTTATCATATTATGCCTGGACTTCCTGGAAGTAATCCGAGAAAAGATTTGCATTTATTTAAAAAATTATTTTCTGATGCGAGATTTAAACCAGATCAATTAAAAATTTATCCGTGTCAAGTTATGCCTGGAAGTCAATTAGAGAAAGATTTTTGGGAAGGAAAATATAAACCATACTCTCTTGAAAAAATTAAATCTTTGCTTATTAAAATAATAAAAGTTGTTCCGAGATATTGTAGAATTATGAGAATTATGAGAGAAATTCCTCCCGAGTATTTAGTTGCAGGAACGACGAGAATTGATTTGAGAAAAGAAATTGAATCTTATTTTAGAAAAAAGAATTCTAAATTAAAAGAAATTCGTTATAGGGAAATTGGTTTTGCTAAAGACACAAATTCAAATTTAAAATTGAAAATTACAAAATATTCTGCTTCAAAAGGGAAAGAATTCTTTTTAGAAATTGTAAATGACTACGATATTTTGTTCGGATTGTTGAGATTGAGGGTTGTTGGAAAAGTTGCTTTTATAAGGGAAGTTCATGTTTATGGGCAAGCTTTGAAACTTGGTGAGAAGGGAAAAATTTCGCAACATATTGGTTTGGGAAAATGGTTAATTAAAGAAGCAGAAAAAATTTGTTTGGAAAAAAATGTTGATAAAATTTTTGTAATCTCGGGGGTTGGCGTTAGAAAATATTATACTGAATTAGATTATGTTCTTGAAAATACTTATATGACTAAGCAGTTAAAATTATAAATATAATTAGATTTGTTTTGTAATGATAAAAAATAAAATTCGAAATTCTTCTGTTAATCAAGATATTTTGGTAGTTTTAGATTCTTATGAAGATATTTTTTCGGATTTTGATGCACGCAATTATTCAGAGAAAGCAATTTCTGTTGATTTTTTGTCTGAATGTAAAAAAGCGTCGTTGGATAAAGAAGATAGAATTAATTTGAAATTTTTTGTTCCGAAAAATAAGAGAAATTCTCCTGACGAAATTAAAATTAAAAAAAGAATGAAAGAACATTTTTTTCATCATCTTCAGTTAGAAAAAAAGGAAATTGATAAAGACAATCTTATGGGTTTTAATTGGTTTATTGCTGGTTGTGTTCTTACTGTTGTTACTGCAATTTTTATGGGAACAGAAAATTTAGGAATTAAAATTTTAGTTAATATCGCGCATCCAGGAGGATGGTTTTTTATGTGGGAAGGTTTGGGAAAATTAGTTTTAGATTATAAAAAAAGACATGTCAATTATAAATTTTATAAAAAAATGTCAAATGCGATGATTTCTTTTTATGATTATAAAAAATAAAAATTAGAACGCCCCGTCCGGGATTCGAACCCGGGTTACTGCCTGCCTTCTCGGAATCATTTTCTTACGAAAATGCTTGAGGTCGAAATCGAAGATTTCTTGCTCATTCGTGACTTCGTCCCAAATGAAAGGGCAGTGTCCTTGGCCTCTAGACTAACGGGGCAATACAAATCAGAGAGAAAAATAGTTTTTAAAGCTTTAGAGATTGTTTCAAATTTGTAAAAATAAAATTCTGTTTTTCTTATTTATTTTTTATTAATTATATGAGCCTACACAGATTGGGCCTCACGTTCGCTCGACCTCATTCGTCTCTGCGAGCCAAATGAAACTGCAATCAGTTCAAATCTTTATTTTTTATTAATTATATGAGCCTACACAGATTTGAACTGTGGACCCCCGCCTCTCTTAGATTTCTCTGTGAGAGATGCAATCCTAACGAATTACAATCATATAAGAGCGGTGCTCTAACCTGGCTGAGCTATAGGCTCATAATTAATACCTTAATATTTATTTATGATATTTAATGTATTTAAAATTTCTTCTTTAGAGAATTAATTAAGTAATGATTTATCAAACCAAGGACATTCATCAGCAGATTTTCTAAATCCGTCCAAGTAAACTACAGATGGGCATTCAATTGATTTTTCTTCCTCTGAATAGTTTGATTTTTTAAGACTTTCTTCTAATGAACTTCCATTCATTGCGTTTCCGATTAATTGGATTGTGAACATTTCATTATTCAATATTTTTTCTTTGAATGTAGGTGTTGTGTTTGGTGAAGAGATTACTAAAACTCCTTTTAATTTTTCTTCTTTCATTTTTTCTTTTACCCAGTCGTGAGAAGGAGTTACATCTATTTTTTTTGCAAGAGGTAAATTCCCACCAAGGTTTTCAATGATAGTTATTTCTTGACAATTTTTGTTTGCTTCTTTTAGAGCATAAGTTAATTCCCAAGGAGATATACTTTCGTTGTTAAATTTGACAGTGTCTTTTATATTGTCTGTTGTGCCTTCATATTTTACCTTTGCTCTTTCACTTGGACTGTGATAAACAATTAATAACCGGTCATTTGAATCTGCTCCTGAATTTTTTATTGCGTTAAGGAAGTTCTCTTTTATCGCTTTGCCGTCGACAATAATTTCATCTTCATTTGAAGGAAGTCCTTTTACCTTTTTTTCAAGGAGAGACTTATATTCTTTTGTGTCAAAAATATTTTTATTATTATAAACTAAAAATGTGATATTTTCGTCAGAAACTCCTTTTTGTTTAAGGAATTTATAAACTGAATTTACTGTTATTAATGAGTAATTTTTATTTTCTTCTGAATGTTTTTCTGCGTTGCTTGAACCTGAACCGTTTGCAATTACTGCGTAAGTTTCTCGTGGATTTTCAATTTCAGTTTCAGTTGAATTTAATTTTTTATTCTTAATATTTTCTAATTCTTTTTTTGAGATTTTTTTGTTTTCGAGTATACTTGAATCAGCACATTTTTTTTGTAACCCTAAATCATATTTTGAGATTGTGTCTATAAATTCTTTGTAATTTGTTTCTAGATTAGACGATAATCTTTTTTCTAATTGTGTTGCGATAGAAGAATCTATTCCTTGCTCTATTGCGTAGTTGTAAACTTCTGTTTTTTTAGGAAGTGTTTGTTTATATGCTTTAATCCCACAGCTTGCTAATGCTAAACCTAACATTCCTGTATAAATTATTTTTTTTACGATGTGCATATTTATTCTTGAGATATGAGGTTTATAAACTTTTCCTACTGCACAGTTACACCAAATTTAGATATCCCTTTTAGATTAATCTTTTAAACTTCTTCTTTTTATTTAAATTATGTTAATTGGATTAGTTGGAAAACCTTCTGTTGGAAAAAGTACTTTTTTTAAAGCATCTACTTTAGCAGAAGTTGAAATTGCGTTATATCCTTTCACGACGATAAAACCAAATCACGGAGTTGGTTATGTAAAAGTTGATTGTATTGATAAAGAATTTAATGTTCAATGTAATCCTAATCACGGATTTTGTATAAATCATAAGAGGTTTGTTCCAGTTGATTTAATGGATGTTGCGGGTTTGGTTCCAGGGGCTTCAGAAGGAAAAGGTTTGGGAAATCAATTTCTTGATGATTTGAGACAGGCAGATGTTTTTATTCAGATTGTTGATTTATCTGGAAAAACTGATGAGGCAGGGAAACCTGTTGAGAATTATGATGTGTCAAGAGATGTTGTTTTTTTGGAAGATGAACTTGATAAATGGTATTTTAATATTTTTATGAAAGTTTGGAAAACTTTTGCGAGGAAAATTGAGATGGAGCATTCTAATTTCGTCGAGGCTGTTGTTAAACAGTTTTCTGGTTTGAAAGTTAATGAAGAACAGGTTAAGCAGGTTTTATTAAAGAATAATTTTTCTCAACAAGCTAGCAAGTGGAACGATGAAGCACTTTTGAAATTTGCGTCTGAACTTAGGAAACTTTCTAAGCCGATGATTATTGCAGCGAATAAAGTTGATAGTTTGAATGGAATTGAGAACTATGAAAAATTGAAAAATAAATTTCCTCATTCAATTATTATTCCGTGCTCTGCTGATTCTGAACTTGCGTTACGACAGGCAGCGAAAGCAGGGATTATTGATTATATTCCTGGAGAAAGGGAATTTAAAATTTTGAAAGAATTGAATCCAAAACAAAAAGAAGCTCTTGATAAAATTAAGGAAAATGTTTTGGACAAGTTTGAAACTGGAACAGGTGTTCAAGAAATTTTAAATTACGCTGTTTTTAATTTGCTTGGTTATCTTGCGATTTTTCCTGCTGGTGCGACGAAGATGAAAGACAGCAAAGGAAATATTTTGCCTGATTGCTTTTTGCTTCCACCGGATTCAACTGCTTTAGATTTTGCATATTTTCTTCACACTGATTTTGGAAAGAATTTTATTCGAGCAATTGACGCTCGGACAAAAAAGATTTTAGGAAAAGATTATCTTCTGAAAAATAGAGATGCTTTAGAAATTGTTACATCAAGATAATTATCTTTTATCACTTGTGTGAAACATATGTTCAATTTCGTTTTGAATTTTTGTCATACATTTGTGTAATGTTCTTGCTAAATCCCAATCAGCAGCGTCGGATTTTAATCTTCTTCCTGAAAAATGTAAATCAACATTTATGCTAAACTTTTTTTGTTTTCCTTCTTTGTTGTATTCTTTAATATGAACTTTTATCTTAGGAGAATCTTTTACAAGACGTTTAATTTTGTTTGTATAATCATCAAGAATTTTCTTTGTTAATTCCCTTTCTTTTTCAGTAAGAATTTCTATGTTTTTTATTTCAACCTCTTCCATTTTTTGTTATTTACTTATCTTAAAATTTATAAGTTAGAAGAGTATTAAAATCTTTATGGTTAGGACAGAAAAGAGAGTTGTGTTTAAAAAAGGGAAGTTTATTGTTACAAGAAAAGGAAGTTTTGTTTTGAAACTTTCTGAAAAACTTTTGAGAGAATTGAAACCTTTTTGTAAAAAGATTGCGATTGTTGGAAGTATAAGGAGGAAAGAAAAAAATCCTGTTGATATTGATTTTGTTTTAATTCCGAAAGATAGAAATCAGCTTGAAGATTTTTTGAAAACAAAAGGTAAATTTTTGCAGGGTGGGGAGCACGAATCAACGTGGAAAATTGAAGGTGTGAAAGTTGAATTATATTATACTGTCGAAGAAGAATGGGGTGCTGCGCTTCTTGCTTATTCGAGTAAAGTTGGTGCTGGAATTGGTTTAAGATTGGTTGCAAAAAGAAAAGGTTTGAAATTAAATAATCATGGTTTGTTTGATAAAAAAGGGAGGAAATTTGCAGGAAAAACTGAGAGAGAAATTTATTACGCTCTCGGAAGAAAATTTAAACTTCCAGAAAATCGTTAATTAAAATGTTATTGCATATAAAAGTAAAACCAAATTCTTCGAAACAATCTATTGAAAAACTAGATGAAGAAAATTATATTATTCATTTAAAATCTGTTCCTGAAAATGAGAAAGCCAATACTGAATTGATAAATCTTCTTTCAAAAAAATTTGGGGCACCACATAAAAATATAAAGATAAAACTAGGTAGAACTTCTAATAAAAAAATTGTTGAGATACGATAAAAGATGAAATACATATATGCTGAAGATTTACAAAAGATTGCGGAGGAAATTTCTAAAATGCTTTTTCCTCATGTTGATTTAAATAATATGAAATGTTATAGGAGTTACGGAACGTCGTCGAGAGGGATTATTGCAAGATGTCACGCGTTGAATAAAATTATGCAGAAGGCGATTGGAATAAAAGCAGTTTATGTTTTAGAGTTTCTGGTTGAGAGATTTGAAAAACTTTCAGAAGAAGATAAACTTAAAGTTATAATTCATGAATTGATGCACATTCCAAAAACTTTCGGTGGTGGATTTGTTCATCACGATGTTGTAACTGAAAGAAATGTAAATCGATGTTATCAGGAATATAAAAAAATAAAAAATGAAAAAAGAAATGAATTTTTTTTGTAAAGGAAAATCTTTTTCAGTTGATGTGAAAAGTTGTAATCTTTTTCAAAAAGGAATTGGATTAATGTTTTCTCGAAGAGAAAAAGCAGATAATTTAATTTTTAAATTTGATAAAAAGAGAAAGATTATCATTCATTCTTTTTTTGTATTCTTTCCTTTTGTTGCTCTTTGGCTTGATGATAAAAATGAAGTTGTTGATGCAAAAATAGTAAAACCTTTTGTTTCTTATGTTTCTCCGTCGGAAAAAACAAATTATTTAGTTGAAATTCCAATTAATAAAAAAAATAAAAAAATCGTTGAAAATCTTTTTTTGTTTTGTCCGTCGCTGATTAGAAAGATTTAAATATTAATTTGACTAAAATAATCTATCTTAAAAGATAAAAAGGAGGTGAAAAATGGGAAAAATTGTTGTTAAAAAGGTTATAACTAGAAAGCCAGGACATCTTTACTACGTTGATGGACAAGGTAATGTTTGTGAAGCTGTGATGGCAAGAGGCGGTAAGAGAAAATCTTCTGCAAAGAAGAAACCTGCTGCAAAGAAAAAAACTACTGCAAAGAAAAAAAGATAAGTAGATGTTTTTATTTTATTTTTACTTAATTTATTTTTATTGAAATCTTTTTATACTTCTTTTTATTTTATTTATTATGTCAATTATTGTTGGGATTGAATCCACTGCACACACTTTTGGAATTGGGGTTGTTAAGAACGGAAAAATTTTAGCGAATGTAAAAGATACTTACACGACGGAAAGTGGGGGAATTATTCCGATGAATGCTGCGAAACATCATGCAGAACTTTCTGAGAAAATTTATTGCGAAGCCTTGGATATTTCTAAAATTACTGAAGATAAAATTGATGCGATTGCTTTTTCGCAAGGGCCAGGTTTAGCTCCTTGTTTATTAGAAGGAATAAAATTTGCGAAGAAACTTTCTAAGAAATTAAAAAAACCACTTGTTCCTGTTAATCATTGTATTGCACATTTAGAAATTGGGGCGGTTACAAAAGCGAAAGATCCTGTGATGCTTTATGTTTCTGGTGCTAATACTCAAATAATTGCTTACTCTTCGGGGAAGTATCGGATTTTTGGTGAGACTTTGGATTTGGGTGTTGGGAATTTTATTGATACTTTTGCGAGGGAAATTGGAATTGGTTTTCCTGGTGGACCTAAAATTCAAGAACTTGCTAAACTTGGAAAAAATTATATTGAACTTCCTTATGTTGTGAAAGGAATGGATATTTCTCTTTCTGGAATTTTAACAAATTTGAAACAGAAATTTAATTCAAGAAATTATTCTAAAGAAGATTTGTGTTATTCAATGCAGGAAACTGTTTTTGCGATGCTTGTTGAAACTGCGGAGAGGGCTTTGGCCCATACAGGAAAAAAAGAATTACTTTTAGGTGGAGGGGTTGCTTGTAATATGAGATTGCAAGAAATGTGTAAAAAAATGTGTGGTGATAGAAATGTAAATTTTTTTGTTCCACCAAATAATTTGTTGACAGATAATGGTGCGATGATTGCTTTTCTTGGGGAAATTATTTTCAAAAAAAATATAAAATTTTTAGAAAAAGATTTTGATAAATTAGATATAAAACCACGACAAAGAACTGATGAAGTTGAAGTTAAATGGAAATAATTTATTTGAATATTCTCACGTAAAGTTTATAAAGCGTTTTTTTCTAACTAATCTATTCCGATGAACATAAGTGAGGAAACTTACTTGTTCTGGATAACACGACGATGGCTGACATATATAATATTTTAGAAAAAGCAAGGAGAACTGGAAAGGTTGAGAAAGGCACAAACGAAGTTACAAAAGCAATCGAGAGAGGAACTGCAAAACTTGTTGTTTATGCTACTGATGTTGAGCCAAAAGAAATTATTCAACATATTCCTTTTTTATGTAAAGAAAAAAATATTCCTTGTCACGAAGTTGACAGCAGACAAAAATTAGGAATTGCTGTCGGTATTTCTGTTCCTGCATCTTCTGTTGTTGTAATTAGCGCTGGAGATGCTGAATCTGATATTAAAGGATTGAAATAAATAATTACTTTATTTTAAAATGGCGAAACCACAAAAATCTACAGAGAATAAACAACAACAAAAAGCAAAAGGAGATAGATTTGCTTTAGGAGAAGTCGTTCCTGCAGTTGTTGAAGAAATTGTTGGTAGAACTGGTTTTAGGGGAGAAATTACTCAGGTTAAATGTTTGGTTCAAGCAGGTAAAGATGAAGGCAGAAGTATGAGACGAAATGTTAAAGGACCTGTAAAACCTGGAGATATTCTTATGTTAAGAGAAACAGAAATTGAAGCGAGAAAAATTCGTTCTAAAGTAACTAAAGGAGTGTATACATAATGGGTTTAGGTTCTAAAATTAATGATTTAGCAATTGCAAAGGAAATTTTGTCTTGTAAAGGTGTTTCTAAATTTACTCTTTCAAATTTAAATAGAATGGATGCAGAAATATATACAAGTTTATCCCATACTGTTTTAGGTGGAAAACATCCTGTTTACACAACCTATTCTAATAATATGGAAAAATGTTCTGTAATAATTCAACCAAATAATTCAAACGGAGCGTATAAATAAAATGACTAAATGTTCTTATTGTGGTAAAGATTATGAACTTCCAAAAGGATTGAGTTTGGTTCTTAAAGATGGTAGTGTGAAGTTTTTATGTTCTGCAAAATGTAGGAAAAATTTTTCTATGAAAAGAAGAAAAGTTAGATGGATTTCTAAAAAAAAGAAAGAAAAAAATAAAGCAGAATAAATTGTAAAATTTAATTTTGTCGACGATAAAATGGGTTTTTTTGAGAGAAAGGTTTATAAATAACCCAGGCGTTTTTTCTTTGTAAATTTGATTTGATAATTGAGGTTTATGGTAAAACAAGATACTTACACAGCAGAATCTATTCGGGTTCTTGAAGGACTTGAAGGAGTTAGAAAACGACCAGCGATGTATATTGGGAGTACTGGGAAGGAAGGATTGCATCATTTAGTTTATGAGGTTGTTGATAATGCTGTTGATGAAGCGCTGGCTGGTTATTGTAAAAATATAATTGTTTCTATAAACAAAGATGGTTCTGCGACTATTCAGGATGATGGACGGGGGATTCCTGTGGATATTCATCCTACTTTGAAAATTCCTGCTGTGCAAGTTGCTTTGACAAAACTTCATGCGGGAGGAAAATTTGATAAAAAATCTTATATGATTTCTGGAGGACTCCACGGCGTCGGTGTTTCTTGTGTGAACGCTCTTTCAAAAAAACTTATTATTGAAATAAGAAAAGATGGAAAAGTTTATAGACAAGAATATTCTCGAGGGGATGCTAAAACAAAACTTGAAATTGTTGGAAAGTATGATGGTGATGAATCTGGAACAACTGTGACTTTTTGGCCAGATGATGAAATTTTTTCAACTGTTGATTTTGATTATAAAGTTTTAGAGACTCGGTTTAGGGAAATTTCTTTTTTGAATGCTGGACTTAGGATTACTCTTCATGATGATATAAAAAATAAAAATGAGGAATTTTTTGCTTCGGGCGGGTTGATAGAATTTGTGAAGTGGATGAATAAATCTAAAGAATCTTTGCATAAGCCAGTTTATTTTAGGAGAGATATGGAGAATACAATTATTGAAGTTGCGATTCAGTATAATTCAAGTTATCAAGAGAATATTTTTGGTTTTGTTAATACGATTAATACTGTCGAGGGTGGGACGCATGTTTTTGGTTTTAAAACTGCTTTGACGAGAGTGATTAATGATTATGCGAAGAGAAAAGGTATCTTGAAAAATGAATCTTTTTCTGGTGATGATGTTCGAGAGGGAATTACTGCAATTATTAGTATTAAAATTCCTGAACCACAATTTGAGGGGCAGACAAAAACTAAATTAGGAAATTCTGAAGTTAGAGGTTTTGTTGATTCAATTGTTACACAAGCGTTGGCTGAATTTTTTGAGGAGAATCCTACTGTTGCGAAGAAAATTATTTCAAAAGCAGAGGCAGCTTCGAAAGCTCGTCTTGCTGCTAAAAAAGCGAAAGAATTAGTTAGGAGAAAAAATGTTTTTTCACTTGGGGGACTTCCTGGTAAATTGAGTGATTGTTCTTCGAAGAAATCTGATTCTACAGAATTGTATATTGTTGAAGGAGATTCTGCTGGGGGTTCTGCGAAACAGGCGAGAGATAAAGAAACTCAGGCAATTCTTCCTTTGCGTGGTAAAATTTTGAATGTAGAAAAATCTAGTCCTGCTCGTGCTTTGTCTTCAGAAGAAATTGCAAATATGATTACTGCTATTGGAACAGGTGTTGGAGATAGTTTTGATGAAAAAAGATTACGTTATAGAAAAATTGTTATTATGACAGATGCAGATGTCGACGGAGATCACATTAAAACTCTTTTACTTACTTTCTTTTTTAGGTTTATGCCGAATTTAGTTGAGAACGGAAATATTTTTGCTGCGATGCCACCTCTTTATAGGGTTAGAAAAGGACAAAAAGATTATTATGTTTATTCTGATAAAGAGTTAGAAAATTTTAAGAAAACTTCTGGAATTTCCGACGGTGGTGTTACTCGATTTAAAGGTTTGGGGGAAATGAGTTCGCAACAACTTTGGGAAACTACAATGAATCCAGATACAAGAAAAATAAAAAAGATTTTTATTGACGACGCTGTTGAAGCAGATAAAACTTTTTCAATGTTAATGGGTGATGATGTTCAGGCGAGGAAAGCTTTTATTCAAGAAAATGCAAAGGAGGCAAATCTTGACATATAGTCAATCTTTTCAATCGTCAGTTTAAGGGTGGTTGAGCGAGAGGCAAATTTAGATATTTAAAATGGCTAAAAAATCAAAATTATCGACGCCGGATTGGATTAGAGAAGGATTTGATTCAAAAGAAGATTATGAAAAAGCTCATGGACTTGGAAAGAAAAATAAAAAAGAAGGAAAAACTTTCAAAGTGAAAAAATGTCCGAAGTGTGGAAGTTATGATGTTAATGTTGTTTTAAGTGGAAGCGATTCTGAAGAAGAAAGTAATACTGGAAAACAATGGGAATGTAAAAAATGTAAATGGACTGGAAGTAATATTAAAGAAGATGAACTTTCAGAAGATGAGTTTATGAAATATTTAGATGAAAAAGGAGAAGATGTTGCATAATGACAGAAGAAAATAAAAAAAATATGGAAGAAGAAACTGAAATTTGTGATAATATTTTGAAAGAATGTTCTAATGAAAAAGGTGTAGTCAATACTGAAGTTTCTGAAGAAATGAGAAAATCTTATCTTGATTATGCTATGTCTGTTATTGTTTCGCGTGCGATTCCTGCAATTGAAGATGGGTTGAAACCTGTTCAGAGAAGAATTTTATATTCAATGCAACAAATGGGTTTGAAACCAAATACTCAAACGAAAAAATCGGCAAGAGTTGTTGGGGACGTTATTGGTAAGTTTCATCCTCACGGAGATTCTGCTGTTTATGATGCTATGGTTCGTATGGCTCAAGATTTTTCTTTAAGATATCCTTTAGTTTTTGGACAGGGAAATTTTGGTTCTATCGACGGAGATCCGCCTGCTGCTTATCGTTATACTGAAGCAAAATTAAAACCAATTGCAGATGAATTACTTTCTGATTTAGATAAAGAGACAGTTAATTTTCTTCCTAA
>CAZFCT010000002.1:24013-29689 GCA_964517885.1 Candidatus Woesearchaeota archaeon | reverse complement strand
GTTAGAGGTAAAACAAATATTGAACATTCTAAAAATAAAGATTCTGTTGTGATTACAGAAATTCCTTACATGTTAAACAAGACAATTTTAGTTGAGCAAATTGCAGATATGGTTCAGAATAAAAAATTGAGAGATATTTCTGATTTAAGAGATGAGAGTGCGAAGGGAAAGATTAGAATTGTTTTAGAGTTGAAGAAAGGTGCGAATGCTGATTTAGTTGTTAATTCTTTGTATAAATTTACTAGATTAGAGGATAGTTTTAATGTTAATTTTCTTGCTTTGGTGAACGGACAGCCGAGGATTTTAAATTTAAGAAATGTCGTCGAGGAATATACAAAATATAGAAAAGAAGTTGTTACAAAAAGAACAAAGTTTGAACTTAAAAAAGCGAAAGAAAGAATTGAACTTGTTGATGGTTTGCTTGTTGCTTTGAAAAATATCGACGCTGTTATTAATTTAATTAAGAAATCTAAAACAACTGCAGAAGCTTCTGAAGATTTGATGAAAAAATATGAATTGTCTAAAAAACAGGCACAGGCGGTTTTGGAAACTAAATTGCAACAGTTGACTTCTTTGGAAGTTGATAAATTGAAAAAAGAGCAGGAAGATTTGAAAAAGAAAATTGAGAGTTATGAGAAAATTTTGGCTGACATAAATGAAGTTTTGAAAATAATTGTTAAGGAACTTAATGAACTTAAAGAAAAATATGGAGATAATAGAAAGACAACTGTTTTGAAAAAAGTTGGTGAGATTGCAGAGAAAGATTTGATTCAGGAGAAAGATGTTGTTGTTACAATTACAGATAGAGGTTATTGCAAGAGAATTGATACAAAATCTTATCGAGAACAAAAGCGAGGGGGGAGAGGTGCGATTGGAAGTAATTTAGCAACTGGAGATTTTGTTAAACAATTAATTGTTTGTTCGACTCATGATTACTTGATGTTTTTCACGTCGAGAGGGCGGGTTTTGTGGTTGAAAACTTATGATATTCCTGAAGCAGAAAAATATAGTAAAGGTAAAGCGTTGGTTAATTTACTTGGTTTGAAAGATGAGACAATTGCAGATGTTATTTCTGTTAAAACTTTTGATGATGATTTATTTATTGCGACGAAGAAAGGTGTTGTTAAGAAAATTTCTTTGAATCATTTTTCAAAACCGCGTGCTTCTGGAATTCATGCGATTAATCTTCCGAATGATAATTCTGATTCTGTGATTGGAATTGAAGTTTTGAAAAAAGGCGAGGAAGTTTCACTTGCAACTAAGAAAGGTAAAGCGATTAGATTTAATTCTGATGATGTTCGTGAGACAGGAAGAAATAGTTATGGAGTTACTGGAATAAAACTTGAGAAAGATGATGAAGTTGTTAGTTTGGGTATTTTGAATACTGAAGCGATTTTGACAATTTCTAAGAATGGTTATGGAAAGAGAACTTCTGTAAAAGATTATAGAAAAACTGCTCGTGCTGGGAAGGGTGTTATTAATTTGAAAGTTTCTGAAAAAACTGGTGATGTTGTTTCAACAATTACTGTCGACGATAAAGACGGAATTATTATTACAACTGCAAAAGGAATGGTAATAAGAACTTCTTTGAAAAATATACGAGTTATGGGAAGAGCTGCACAAGGAGTTAGAATTGTAAAACTTCAAGAAGGCGATGCTGTAACTGATATGATAAAAGTTCAAGAACAGGGCGAGGAATAATTGCAAAAATCTTGAAAAGATTTTTAATTTTTTTTAATTATATCTGAAAATTTTTCTACCATTGGAGGAATCGAGAAAAATACGAGCCCCAAGAGGATGAAGACATACAAAATAAAATTTTTATCTCTTTCTAAAGAATCTTCATAAAAAGTAAAAATATTTTTATAATTATTTGAGGTTGTTACATAATAAGTTTGATTCTCTTTTGTCAAGTTCATTTCAAAAATAATTCTAGAAACTTCATAAGGAAATGTAAAGGTCATATTTTCCAAAGGAATTTTTTCTATGTTCCCAATTGCAGAGATAAAAGTGACATTTGCAGAGTTTATTTTAGAATTTGGAAACACTTCGCAATTCACAGTAGAATTTACATATATATCAGTATAGGGATTTGAACAAATTATTTTGCCATCTTCAAAATATCTATTTTGAGTGTTCCCATCAATGTTTAGAAGTAAATCTATATTTTTATTTTGATTTCCATACATACTATCTACAAATAAAAGACCTCCCCAAAAAACAAATAACATTACAAGAAGGGTTATGTATGGATAGAAATTTACTTTTTTCCAATCTTTCTTGATAAGAAAAGGAGAAATAATTGCAGAAAGTCCCAGGACAATTGTTGCTATATCTCCATAAAAAGTTTGCATATTTTTTGAAAGAAAAAATACTAAAAACAAAAACCAAGCAAAAATAAATATTTTTTTATTTCTATTTGTGCTTTCTATATTTGCAAAAGAAATTATCATAAGAATAAGATATGCAATTAAAAGAACCATCCATACTGCAATTTTGAAAGTAGAATCAACCCCTTCAAAAATAATTTTTATGGAATCATATAGCAGATAAATTAAAAAGGAAATTAAAAACACAATAACCACAAAATTTATTCTATTCGAATTTGTTTCTTTTTCTTCAGGGGTTAAATTTAAGAATTTAAACCAATTATATTTTAAGTGCAAGAAAGCTCCAACTAAAAGAATTATGGTAAACGTAATTATTTCCCATTGACCAAATGTATTTAAGATAATATTCATTATATTCTAAATAAAAAAGGGTTAAAATAATTATCTTTTTATTTATTTTAATTTTTTAAATCCCCAAAACACTTTGTCCTCTCGGCGTTTTCCACGCCTCGCACATATTTCTATATTCGCACCAGTTACAAAGAAAAGATTTTGTGGGAGGGAAGATTTTTGTGTTTTGTATTTCGTTGATTAATTCTATGACCTCTTTTTTTATTAATGCGAGTCTTTCATTTAAAATTGGGATTACTGTTTTTGTGTCGTGCGCGAGAAAATGCCAAACCATTGAAACATTTTTGTCTTTGCCGAATTTTTCTTTCATTGCGAGTGCGTATAACGCTAGTTGTCTTCCGTTTTCAATTTTCTGTTTTGCGAATGAACTCCCACTTGTTTTGTAATCGTGAATTTCAATTTCGTTTTTTTCTATGTTGTGAACTAATCTATCTATATAACCAACTAATTTTTTTTCGTCGTCTAAATCTATTTCAACTTTTTCTTCTGTTCCGATTGTGTTATCTTTGAATGGCTGGTTTTTCAAATAATAATTTATTAAAAATTCTACGCCCCTGTTGAAATAATCTTTGAATGTCATACTTTTATTTACAATTAAAATATCTTTTGTGAAAGTTAATTCCCATTCATCAGAATAATTTTTTATCAATTCGTCGACGCTGGGAATTTCTCCTTTTATTACTTTCATGTAAAGTTCTTCGAGTGCTTTGTGAACTGCGCTTCCTAAATGTGCTTCGACGCTTTTTGGAACATCTGGGATTATTTTGTCTATGTATCTGTATTTGTATCTTAATTTGCAGTTTTCAAATGTTTCAATTTTTGAATGAGAATATGTTTCCATCAAATTTTAGAGAAGGGGACATTATAAATTTAATTCTTATTTTTGTTATTATTTTTAAGTTACACTAATAACAAAGTTTATATAGTAAATTTTTTTTGGAGCTTTATGGAAAGAAAAAAACTAACACGAGATGAAGTGTATAAATCAATCAAAGATAGAAATGCATATATTTTATTTAATAATCTAAAAGTTGAATTGTTTTCAGCACAACTTGATGGGACAAATACTCATAAATCAAAAAATTTACTTGGTGTTTTGAATTCTATTGTAAATTTGTATCACAAATGGGATTTTCCTCAAGAAGAAACAATCGCGGAATACAAAACAAGAGATAAAGAGATGTTTAATAGTTCTATTAATACTATTTTAGAAGTTGTTAATAATTATAATATTAAAATTTAAACAATTTCACCGAATCCGATTAATCTCCAGTGTCCGTCGATGTTTCTTGCGATTCCAACATTGTCACCTTTTAGAGAAACGATTGGAATATTTAGTAAAAGTTCAATTTCATCTTTGTTTATTTTTTCAACTGTTCCGACTGTGATTGTTGTGTTTACACTTAACATTAACATTTCTTTTGTTTTCAAAGGTGCGACTTCTTTGTGTTCTGAAATTCCGAGAACTTCTTTGAACAATTCTGTTTTTATTTTTGCTTTGTAACTTATTTCTGGAAGTTTTCCTTTTTCACTAACAATGCATCCAGATAAAGAATCTGCTTTTGTTAAAAACGGGTCGAGTTCTGTTTCAATTGAAATGCTTGCTCCAGGAGTTACTTCTTCTACGGATTCTTTTCCTCTGTGGAGAGAAATTATTTTTGTTATGAGTGTTTGGTAATTTTGTTGATTTGCTTTTTTTACAATTAATCCGGGTTTGATTTCGATTTCATCTCCTACTTTTAATTTTCCTTTTTTTAAAATTCCTCCGAGAATTCCGCCGTGTAATTTTTCAACAGATGCTCCTGGTTTGTTAATATCAAAACTTCTTGCAATTAAAAAAATCGGTTCTGTTTCAATTTCTTTTTTTGGGATTTCTATTTCTGCAAGTTTTTCAATTATTTTATCGATGTTAATTTCTTGCTGTGCCGAGATTGGAATTATTGGTGCGTTTTCTGCAATTGTTCCTTTTACGAAATTTTTTAATTCGTTGTAATTTTTTAATGCTTGTTCTTTTGAAACTAAATCTATTTTGTTTTGGACTATAATTATATTTTTTATTTTTTTTGCTTGTAATGCTGTGAAGTGTTCGCGCGTTTGCGGTTTGATTCCTTCGTTTGCAGCTACGACGAGAATTGCCGCGTCAATTAGTGCGGCTCCTGAAAGCATTGTTGCCATTAACATTTCGTGTCCTGGTGCGTCGATAAAACTTATGTATCTAAAAGGAATTCCTTTTTTATTATCAAATTTATTTCCGTCTTTGAAAATTGTCATTTCAGCATAACCTAACTTAATTGTAATTCCTCGTTTTAATTCTTCAGAATGTGTGTCAGGAAACTTTCCAGTAAGTTTTGATAACAAAGTTGTTTTTCCGTGGTCGATATGTCCGACGACTCCGACATTTAATTCTGGGATGTTCATAAAAATTCTAAATTAAATTGATTAAAAAAGGTTTGGGTTAGAATTATTCAGCTTTTTCTTCAACTGGTTTTTCTGTAGGTTCTTCTTTTGATTTTTTCCATTCAGGTTCTGGTTTTGGTTGATTTTGTTCTGGGAAAATTTCTGATAATTTCTTTCCGCCTTCTTTTACAATTTTTAAATTAATTTGAACAATATCGGGTGAAATAACTTTTCCACGAACTGTTTTTCTCATTCTAAGTCCTTTAGGTTTGAAATTTGAAACTTTCTTTTTTCCTTCTCTTCTTGGTCTTCTGTGTAATCCTTTTCCGTATGTAAGTAAAAGTTTTTTTAATGCAACTCCTTCAACTTTTTCATGTGAAGTGAAACCTGCGTTGTCGCTTGCTCCTGTGATCTCAAATTCATAATCACTTAAATCTCCAGAAATATCTTTACCTTCAATTTTATTGTGAAGTTCTTTTCCTAAGAGTTCTTCTGATTCTGATTCTAAGTGGAATGTCTTTCCGTCTTTCTGTGCTAT
>CAZFCT010000002.1:0-23913 GCA_964517885.1 Candidatus Woesearchaeota archaeon | reverse complement strand
AAGATTTTGAATGACGTCATATAAAGATTTATTAATTCTTTTTTGATATTTTTATTATGAAGAAAGAGGAAGTTATAATTCATCTTGAGAATGTTTCGAGATATTATCACATGGGCGAGACGATTGTGAAGGCAGTTGATGGGATTTCTTTGTCTGTTAAAAAAGGAGACTTCGTCGCTGTTATGGGACCTTCAGGAAGTGGAAAATCTACTTCAATGCATTTAATTGGAAGTTTAGATGTTCCAACAAAAGGACATATTTTTCTTGACGGGCACGATATTTCTTCACTTCATGAATCTGATTTAGCACAAGTTCGAGGAAAAAATATTGGTTTTATTTTTCAGCAATTTAATTTAATTCCGACGCTGACAGTTAAAGAAAATGTTATGTTGCCTTTATCTTTGCAAGGAATTTCTGAAGAAGAACGCGAGATTAAAGTTAATGCACTTTTGAAAAAGATGGAACTTAGTGAAAGAGCAAATCATTTCCCGAATCAAATTTCTGGAGGACAACAGCAGAGAGTTGCAATTGCAAGAGCTTTAGCAAATGACCCAGAGGTTATTCTTGCCGACGAGCCAACAGGAAATCTTGATACAAAAACAGGCGAAATTGTTATGGAACATTTGGAGAAATTAAATGATGAAGGTAAAACAATTGTAATGGTTACACACTCGCCTGAACTTGCAAAAGAATATGCAGATATTGTTTATTGGCTTAAAGACGGGAAAATTGAAAAAATTACAACTAAGAAAAGTAAAAGTATGAAAAAAATTGGAAAATGGGAAGGCGATTAATTGCTTTTGCTAACGGAGAATTATAATGAATTATTTTTTATTTGCTTTGAGAAATTTAAAGAGAAAAGGAATTAGAAGTTGGCTAACTCTTTTAGGAATTTGTATTGGGATTGCAGCAGTTGTTTCTTTAATTAGTTTGGGAAGTGGATTGCAGGAAGCTGTTCTTTCTCAATTTGGTGTTGGTTCAACAGAAGTTATAACTGTTCAAGCTAGCGGAGGTTTTATGGGGCCACCTGGTTCTGAAGTTGTAAATCCTTTAACTACTGATGATGTAAATGCAATTAATGGAATAAGTAGTGTGGATTTTGCTTACCGAGAAAATATCTTGACAGGGCAAATGGAATATAATGATATTCTTGGAATAGGTTATGCGACGACGATTCCTCTAGATTATATTAAAGAATACTATGAAATTAACGAGGTTAAAATTGAATATGGGCGTTTGTTAAAAAAAGGAGATTCAAGAAAAATTCTTTTAGGATTTAATTTTTACAATGGGAAAACAAATGGTTTCGAGAGGACAATTCTTCCTGGAAAACAGGTTTTAATTAATAATGAAATTTTTAATGTTATTGGGATTCTTGAAAAAACAGGTTCTTTTATTTATGATTCTGCTGTTTTTATGCTTGAATCTGATATGGATTCTATTTCTGACAAAGGAGATAATGCAGATATTATTACTGTGAAAGTTAAAAATAAAGATTTAATGAACAGGACAAAAAATGATATAGAAAAATTACTTAGAAAAAGAAGAGATGTTAAAGTTGGGGGAGAAGATTTTTCTGTTTCAACTCCTGAATCCTCTTTGGATCAAGTTAATCAAATTCTCGGTGCGATTCAGGTTTTTGTTTTAATTATTGCTTCAATTTCTATTGTTATTGGTGCTGTTGGAATTGTAAATACTATGACTACTTCTGTTCTTGAGAGGAAAAAAGAAATTGGAATTATGAAATCTGTTGGTGCGAAAAATTCTCAAATATTTTCGCAGTTTTTTATTGAGTCAGGATTTTTAGGATTTATTGGTGGGGGAATTGGAGTTTTGTTAGGAATTTCTTTGGGTTATATTGGAACAGGAGCGATAAATACTTTTATTGGTTCAGACACTTTGCCGATAATAAATTTTTCTTTGATATTTTTTGCATTATTTGGTAGTTTTTTAATAGGTGCTTTAGCTGGAATTTTTCCTGCGATGAAAGCAGCCAAACAAAATCCTGTTCAAGCTTTGAATTCATAAATGAAAAAATTAAATAGAATTCATATCGTCGGAATTTATGGTTCTGGAAAATCTACTTTTGCTAAAAAAATAAATGAAATTCTTAAATATAAGGTGTATGATTTAGATAAAATAAAATATAAAAGAAAATATGACAAAATTCGTTCTGTTGAAGAAAGATTAAAAATTGTAAAAGAAATATCTGATAAAAAAAATTGGATTACCGAAGGAGCTTGGTTGGATTATGCGTTGGAGTTATATAAGAAAGCGGATTTGGTTATTTTTTTTGATGTTCCAAAAAACATTTTGTATAAAAGAATCTGGATAAGATACTTAAAAAGAAAAATTAGTAAAGAAAAATATTTTAATAATAATTTGAAGACGACACTAAAAATTATAAAAATAGTTAGAAAATATTTTCATGACCCAAATCATTTTATGACGCTAAAAACTCATAAAGATTACATTCGTAAAAATGCAAAAAAAGTTTTAGTTATTAAGACTAATCAAGAATTAAATGAATTTTTGGATAATTTAAAATGATAGGAAAAGAGAGTATAAAATATTCAATGAGGAATTTAAAAAATAGAAAAACACGAAGTGCATTTACAATATTTTCAATTTTAATTGGAATTGCGACGATATTTATTTTTGTAAGTTTTGGTATGGGTTTGTATAATTATATTGAAGAAATTTCTACAGGTTCTTCTGCAAATAAAATTTTAATTCAGCCAAAAGGAACTGGTTTTTCGGATACGACTTTTTCATTTGATGAGAAAGAAGTTGATGCTGTTAAATCCACTTCGGGAGTTTATGATGCTACTGGAATTTATTTTAAAACAGTAGAAGTAAATCAAAACGATAAATTAGCTTACACTTATTTAATTGGTTATGATCCAAATAAACCTCTTATTTTAGAGTTATTTGATTTGGAAATTTTTAGAGGAAGGAATTTAGAATCAGGAGATAAAGGCGTTGTTGCTGGTTATAATTATTTAATTCCTGATAAGATTTTTTCAAAAAGTTACTCTTTGAATCAGAATTTAGAAGTTAATGGAAATAAATTAAGAATAATTGGTTTTTATGAGGCTCTTGGAAGTCCGCAAGATGATGCGCAACTTTATGTTACTAATGATGTTGTTAAAGAAATTTTTGGGGATGATGTAAAATATAATTGGGTTGTAGCTGAAGGTGATGTTTCT
The DNA here is from genome assembly GCA_964517885.1 of Candidatus Woesearchaeota archaeon. GTDB lineage: Archaea > Nanobdellota > Nanobdellia > Pacearchaeales > GW2011-AR1 > RBG-13-33-26. The sequence goes on along the minus strand of CAZFCT010000002.1, from coordinate 20,704 downwards.
AGAATTGATAATGTTGTTGAAAATATTGAAAGAAAATTGAGAAAAGAGCGGGGAGTTGAAGAAGGGAAAGAAGATTTTTATGTTCAAACTTATGAAGATATGATAGAAACTTACAAAGTTGTTTTGGATATTGTTATTGGATTTATTATTGTGATTGCTTTAATTTCTGTTCTGGTGTCGTCGGTGAATACTGCGAATACAATGATTACTTCTGTTCTTGAAAGAAAAAAAGAGATAGGAATTATAAAATCAATTGGGGGAACTAACTCTGAAATTTTTGGAATCTTTTTATTTGAAAGTTCATTTTTAGGATTTATTGCAGGAAGTATTGGTGTTTTTCTTGGTTGGGTTTTTACACTTATTGCTGGGCAAATTCTTGATGTTTTGGGATATGGTTTTTTATCTCCGTATTATTCTTTTAATTTATTTGCTGGTTGTATTTTATTTGCAATGATAACTGGTGCAATCGCGGGAGTTGTTCCTGCTGTGAAAGCGTCGAAGACAAATCCTGTTGAAACTTTGAGGTATGAATAAAATTTTGAATAAATATCTATTTTAGAAAATCAAAATATATAAAAATAGAAATCCTTTAATTAAAATATGAATGGTGTTGAAGATTTAATAGATATTGTTATGACAGAAGCAGTTGAAGGAGACTCCCAAAATCATTATTTTGATGAATATAGGAATAGACCTGAAAAAAAACTTCCTTCTTTTATTTTCAATCTTGAACTTATTAAAAAACCCAATGGTTCTTATGAATGGTTAGAATAATTTTATTTTGAAAAAATATTTTTAAGCGTGATGATGTAGTTTTTTCTTTAACTTATGTTTCTTGTATTTTCTCCAAACAAACCAGCCGACAACTGTAAGAATTATTATATATACAACCCAAGGTTGTGATGTTTGGTTTTTGGATGAACCATTAAAATAACTTGAATCGAAATCAATTATTTTTTCAATTTGTCTTCGGACATTTACAGAATCTGTGTAATAAATAATTATTTTTATTTCTCCGTCGTTCATTATTGCTTCGAAGTCAGCAGTTGTGTATTCGTTTGAATCTAAACTTCCAATGTTTATTCTGTTTGCTCCTTTAATTTCTATACTTTCTTGTTTAGGAATTTCTATTGTTAATGCTTCTATATCTACATCTTCAATATTTAAAATTTCTAAAGTTAATTCTCTTGTTTTAGAACTGTATTCTTTCACGTGAATTTCAAAATCTGCTTTTGTGTCTTCGATATAAATATTAAAGTCTTCTATTTTTTTTGCTGTGTTTGTTGAAGAATACATTACTTCAATTGGGGTGTCTCCTTCTATTGCGTCTTTGTCAATTCGTAATTTATATGTTGCTAAATAAAATGAGCTGTATTTTCTTGTATATGTTCCTGAATTAATGCTAATTGGGTTTGTAGATTCTGGGTCAATTGTGAATGGATAATTTTCTTTTAATTCAAATTCAACTAATCCACATTCTGGATTTGAAACTCCGTCGATTTGGAACACAACTTTTACTGTTTCTCCAGGAATTGCTGGGTAAGGGTCTTGGTTTATCATTGAAACACTTAATGAACATGCCGCGCTAATAAATCCAATACTTAACAAAAATAATGTTGCTAGAATTAATCCTCTTTTCATAAACAAAATTATCTTTTTATGTTTTTAAATATTTGCAAAAAGAAAGGTTTTTAACAGGGCTTTTATTTGATATTTTATGATTAAAAAAAATAATAAAAAATTTGTTAAAAAAGATTTTAAAAAAGATTTCAAAAAGGGTGTAAAACCTAGTTTTGATAAATCATCTGGAACTTTTACTAAGAAGAAAATTGGAGAAATTGGTTCTGTTCCCGAGGGAAAATTTGAATTGATGGGAAAAGTTAATCGTATTATTCAGACAACTGGGCCGACTGTTTTTGTTGTTTCTGACGGAACTGGTTCTTTGCAATTGAAAGGTTTTGCTGGTGCTGGTGAACGTTCTTATCCTGAAATAGAGGAAGAAGATTGTGTTAAAGCGAAAGTTAAACTTGAAGAATTTAATGGAGAAATTGAAGGAGATATTGTTTCTATAAATAAACTTTCCGACGAGGAACATAAAGAATTTTTGAAGATTATGGAACAAGTTGAAAAAGATAGAGCAAGAGTTATTCCTCCAGAATTTTTAGTTGAAGGAAATGTTTTGAGTAAATTGAAGAATAATTTTATTGAAGCAGCGACGCAAATTCGTTTAGCAGTTATTCAGGACAGGCCGATTATTGTTAGACATCATAATGATACTGATGGTTATAGCTCTGGTTTTGCTTTGGAAAGAGCGATTTTGCCTTTGATTGGAAAACAACATTCTTCTGAAAAAGCGGGTTGGGAATTTTTTACACGGGCGCCTTGTGCTGCACCTTTTTATGAAATTGATGATTCTATTAGAGATACTGCTTTGTCTTTGAGAAATGTTGCGAAGTTTTCTAATAAAATGCCGTTGATAATTATTGCAGATAATGGTTCTTCTCCTGAAGATTTGATGGCGATAAAACAAGCGAAAATTCACGGTGCTGATTTTATAATTGTTGACCATCATTTTTTTGATAAAGATGTTATTTCTGAAAATGTTTTGGTTCATATTAATCCTTTTTTAGTTGGCGAAGACGGGAGCAAATTTTCGGCGGGAATGCTTTGTGCTGAACTTGCGAGATTCATAAATCCAGATGTTAAACATGTTGAATTTATTCCTGCACTTGCTGGTTTTGCTGATAGAATTGATTTGGGTGACCCTGCGATTATGGAAAAATATTTAGAAGTTGCAAAAAAAGAAGGATACACAAAAGAACTTCTTTCTGAAATTTCACTTGTGATTGATTACATTTCTGCGAAGGTTCGTTTTATGGAAGTTCGTGAATATATTGAAGTTTTATTTGGTGAGCCACGGGATAAACAAAAACAACTTGTTGAATTACTTGCACCTCATATTCACGCTTTGGATGCGAAAGGTTTAGCTATGGGAAAATCAAACGCGAAATTGGATAAGATTGGGAAAGTAAATTTACAACTTTTGTATTTTGAAGAATTTTTTCCTGGATTTGGTTTTTATCCTAAACCTGGTAGAATTATTGGGCTTGTTCATGATAATTTGCAAGAAGAAAAAGGAATTACTAGTTTAGTTAGCGTCGGTGTTTTACAAACTTCTGCGACAATTAGAGCAACAGACGAATCAAATTTTTCTGTTCACGAATTAATAAATTTTATTGATACAGAATTACCTGATGCATTTATTAATGGTGGTGGGCATAAAAATGCTGGTTCAATTTCCTTTTTACCTAACAAACAAAGTGACATTGTCAAATTAATTAAGACATTTATTAAAAGTAGACAATGATTTGAACAAGTTCAAATGCAATTCGTCCAAGAGTGGCTAAATTGAAGAAATTGTAAAGTTGATTAAGGAATTTATTAAAGGAAGAAGTTAAGAATATTTATATATCTCATAATCTTTATTTTGATATGGTTAGTAAAAGAGAGGCGAGGAGAAAATTAATTTTAAAATCTAGTTTTTGTTTAGTGGGGATTTTGCTCTTGATTGATTTTTTAATTTTATTTTTTGGAAGATCTGTTCAACTTTCCATATTCGCTGATTTCATAAATATAATTATTTCTTTAGGTGTTGTTTTAGTTTCTTTTTTTTGTTATTCTCATCTTCCAAAAAAATTTTCTGAAGAAAAGAAATTTTTTTTAATTTTGTTTGTTGCTTTTATTTTTAGATTTTTAGGAGAATTATCTTGGGCATATTTTGATTTGTCTTTGAATTTTATTCCTAATTTTTCTTTTGCTGATGCGATGTGGATGATTTCTTATTTTTTGATAATCGCGGGTTTTGGTTATCATCTTAAAAAGATGGAGATTCCTCAGAGAAATAGAGCGGTTTTATTTTTTACTTCAGCAATTGTGATTGTTTCTTTATTATTTGTTTTAGCAGTTTATTTTATGATGTTAAATATTGCACCAAGTGCGAAGTTTGCTTTTTTGATTAATGAGTTTTATGTTCTTTTAGATTTGATTATTCTCGCTTTGGTTTTAACGCCACTTTATTTTTCACTTAAAAAACATAGTAAATGTTTTTATTTTTATTTTTTATTTGCCTTGGGTTTTGTTGCTTACACACTTTATGATTTAATTTTTGCACAAATGTTTTTGCAAGGAACTTATTTTTCAGGAGGAAAAGTTGAGTTTTTATATTTTCTTTCTTATTTCCTTATTTTTTCTGCTTTTTATTTTAGATATAAATATTTGAAGGATTTTGGGAAGAGAATTAATTTGTAAAATCTTTTATTTTGTCTTCGATATCTTTTTTATTTGTTAAATTTTCTGGGATTCTGTATTCAACCCATTTTACTTTCTTTTTATTTATTGTATCTTTCAAATTTTTTTCGTGTGTGTTTAATTTTGAATTTCCACTTTTCACTTCTACAAAAATAATCTCATCAATTTTTTTGTTGTCCATTCCTTTGAATACAACAAAATCAATTGGTTTTCCTAAGAATTTACATTCTGTTGGTAAATATTCAAAATTAGGAAGATATGGTGCTAATTGTTCAGAGAATTGTCCGCCCAAAATTGCGCGTGATTTCAAGATTGCGTCTTTTCTATAATTTGGGATTTCTTTTTCCCAAGATTTATTTGTTTCATATTTTCCAAATTTATTTCCTAACCAATATGCAAGAATTAATCCGACGAGAAAAATGAGAATTAATAAAATTGTTGTGAATGTGATTGTCATTTTATTTTTTACCCTTATCTAAATTTTTTTTAAATAATGCTTTCTCAATTTCTCTACAAGAAAGATTTGTTTCTTTTGCTATTTTTCTTAATTTATTAAAAAAAATTATCGCCTTTTTTTTGTTTGAGAAAATATCTTTTGGCTCTTTTCCAAATAATTCTCTCCAAGAATGGATATCCAATATTCCGTAATTTTGAGGATTATAAAATGTTAGAATTACACTACTTAATGAATTTTTTATAGAGGGGATTTGTGATAATAAATCTATTCTTATTTCATCTTGATCTGAACTAAATGCTTTTTTTGATAATTGTTCTATTTGTTTTGAGTCATAATCTTTAATTAAATTTAACATTCTTTTTTGTCTACCAACTAATCTTCCTTGAAATTTCCATTTTAATACTCTTATAAAATCTTCTTTTGACATAAAACCTTTTTCTTGAAGAGATTTTCTTAATTGTTCTTCTTCAGTCTGATTCAAGGAATTATTTTCTTTATCATATTTTTCTTTCCAAAAAATTAATTCTTCTTTTGTTAATTTTTTTTCTTTATTTTCCTGGATTATTAATCTTCCTTCTGCATCGAACTCCATTATTTCCCCCATATTATATTTTTTCTTCTTTTTATTTCTGCAATTTCACTTAATATTTTTATTTCGTTTTGTGTTAGTAAATCTTTATTCTTTTTGAAATCTCTAAATTGTTTTTCTCCCATATCAGAATATAAGAATTTTTTATCTTTCAATTCTCTTTCAAAATTTGTTCCTGGAAGCGAGATTGCAACTTCCATTCCTTCTGTTGCTTCATCGACGGATTTTTTGTCTGCTTGAATATTTTTTGTTCTTCCGATTTTATTTTCGTCTTCGTCAACTAAATTTACATTTGCTGTAAGTTTTCCTGCAAGAACTTTTATTCCGAAGATTGCGGGTTTTGTGTTTCTAAAAACATACTGGTGAAGAATTTCAAGTTTGCATAAACTCGTAAGTTCCATAAGTTTCTTTTTTTCAATTTCTTTTCTTTTGTTATTTCTGAATTCAATTAAATTGTCAATTAATTTGTAAACTACCTCTTCTGTGATAACTTTTATTTGTTTATTTTCAATTTGTAATTCTTTTGCGTCTTCGCTGACTTTAATATTAAACCCTAAAATTATTGCGTCGAGTTCGTCAATTTCTAAGTTTGCTTTTGCATTCACGAAATCGCTTTTGTTTATGTTTCCAATTCCTGCTTTTAAAATTGGGATGTGTGATTGTTTAAGTAAAACTAAAAGTGCTTCTAAACTTCCGAGAGAATCTGCTTTTGCGATTATTCCTTTTTTTTCTGTTTTGATATTTTCTGTTAATTCTTTTTTGAAAATTTCTTTTATTTTTTCTTTATCTCCTTTATAAGATAAAAAAGGCATTCCAGGAAGAACATCAATTCTTTCAGAAAATTGGATTCGTAACCCTGTTGCAGCACGAACTTTTTCTTGTGATTTGAATCTTGTGCTTAAGGGTTGGATTTCTTCAATGTTTCGTATTTTTGTAATTATAGGATTTCCTTCGATATCTGCGACTGCAATTTCTTCTCCTTTTTTTAATTCCCCGTCGTATAAAATCGCTTCAGCGTAATCATTTGATTTTTCTTTTTTAACTTCGAGTATGACTCCTTTGGGTTCTTTTCCTAAATTTAATCTTTCTTTCAAATATTTCTGACTTAAACCGCAAAGCATCATCATTAATTCTTGAATTCCTTCGCCAGTTCTTGCTGAACAAGGTATTAACGCGATTTTTTTTGTGAAATCTTCGACATTAAAAAATAAATCTGCTTCAAATCCATAACTTGATAATGCTCCTGCGATTGTCATATATCTTTCGTCGAATAAATTTTTTACATTTGTTGGTTGGGATTCTATATTTTTTCTTAAACTTATTTCTGAATTTTTGTTTGTTCTCCAGTTAGATATATTGTCAATTTTATTTAATGCAATTAAGAAAGGCGTTTTGTTTGCTTTTAAAATTTGGATTACTTCTGCAGTTTGGGGTTTGATTCCTTCATTTATGTCGATGACTAAAATTGCTAAATCTGCTAAACTTCCTCCCCGTTTTCTTAAATTTGTGAATGCCGCGTGTCCTGGTGTATCGATGAATAAAAATCCAGGGATTTCTAATTCTATTTTATTTTTTTCAATTAATGAGCACGCTTTTTTTATTTGGCTCGATGGGTAAAGTGTGAAAGAAATTTTTTGTGTGATTCCTCCTGCTTCGCATTCTTGAAGAGAGGTACACCTAAAATAATCTAAAATACTTGTTTTTCCGTGGTCGACGTGTCCGCAAACTGTTACAATTGGTTGTCTTATCATTAAGGTTTTAATCTCGTATCATTTTTAAATTTTGATAATATATAGAATTATGAAAAAGAGACATCTAAAGCGGCAGAGTTAGATCCAAAGACCGCTCTGAACCGATTCTTTTGTCTCTCTTCTAGTTATATTTCTTTGAACTATTTAAGTTTTATTAAATTTATAAATTCCAAATTCTTTTAATGTAAATGGAAAAGAGGGAGCCAAATTTAAAACAAGTTTCTCTTTTGGGAGGTTCGAGTTTTTTTAATGATGTTGGGAGTGAATTAATTACGCCGATTCTTCCATTTTATATTAATGCTCTTGGAGGTGGTGGAATTGCTTTAGGATTAGTTAGCGGACTTCGTGAAGGACTTGCAAGTTTCTTTAAATTTTTTGGAGGTTGGCTTTCAGATAGATTTGGAAAAAGAAAACCTTTTGTTTTTTTTGGTTATGTAATGTCTATAATTTTTAGGTTTATGATTTCTCTCGCGAACTCGTGGAATTCTGTTATTGCGTTTGTTTCTTTTGAGAGATTTGGAAAACTTCGCGATGCTCCTCGGGACGCGATAATTTCAGATTCTGTAAAAATACATCAGGGAGAAGCGTTTGGTTTTCATCAAGCGATGGATACAATGGGTGGTGTCGTTGGAACTTTGCTTGCAATATTTTTATTTTGGAAATTAAATTTAGATATAAAAACGATTATTATAATCGCTGCTGCAATTTCTTTGATTTCATTAATTCCTTTATTTTTTGTTAGAGAGCCAAAAGTAAGAGCAAAGAATCTTGGTTTTTTATCTAGCGTTGGTAGGATAAGTAAAAAATTGAAATATTTTATCTTTGTTTCTTCTATTTTTACTCTTGCAAATTTTGGGTTGTATATGTTTTTAATTTTGCGTGCAGAAGAACTTAGTGGAAATGTTTTATTTCCTTTAGTTCTTTACGCTGTTTTTAGTTTTGTTTATGCAATTTTTTCTAAACCTTTTGGAATTCTTTCAGATAAAATTGGAAGAAAAAAAGTTTTGTTAATGGGTTATTTTTTATTTTTTGCAATTCTTCTTGGTTTTATTTTTTTACAGAGTTTATTTTATTTTTCAATCTTGTTTATTTTTTATGGTTTGGTTTATGCAATAACGCAACCAAATCAACGGGCGTTAGTTTCTGATTTATCTGGAGATATGAAAGCAACTGCATTTGGTTTTTTTAGTTCTGTAACTGGAATTGTTACTATCTTTGGCGGTTTAATTGCGGGGATTTTGTGGGACATAAGTTATATTACTATGTTTATTTATCTCGCTGTTGTTTCTGCTATTTCAATTTTCTTTTTGTTTTTTGTAAAAGAGAAGAATTAAAAACTTTTTTTACTAACTTTTTTTATGAATATAGATTTAAATGAACTAAATAAAAAATATAATCTTGAATTAGAAAAGGTTATTTTTGAAATTAATAAAAATAAATTTAAATTTGTATTATTGCAGTTTCCCGACGGGTTGAAGCCTTATGCGACTGCGGTTGTTGATTTTTTGAGGAAAAAAACGAATGTGGAATTTTTGATTTGGATTGGAAGTTGTTACGGCGCGTGTGATACTCCAACGGGAATTGAGAAAATTAAACCGAAAATTGATTTTGTTGTTCAGTTCGGACATAATGATTTAATGCCGAGTTATTGATGTTTTCATTCGTCGGTGATGAGAATTATTTATATACTGCGATATATATGTTATAGTAGCTGATAAGGACAGTTCAGTTGCTCTGGAAAGAGTGTCACTATAACAGCCTCTGTCAGGTGTTCGGCTATTAATATTGGGTCTGGACTATAACTCCCAATACGAAACTTGCATCTGTTAAGCATAAGTTATGGGGCGAAGAAGATAACCTTTAAAGTAAAGCGATAGGTTAAGATTGATTCGTTTGTGCTTGAGGCACTTTCTTCACTGAGTCCAGATTATCAGCAATATTCAAAATGAAAAAAAAGATTGTAAAAAAGAAACCAGTGAAAAAAGTAACAAAAAAGGTTGGTAAAAAAAAGATTTTGAAAGCTCCAAGAACTTGTAGTGGAAAGAGTAAAACTTCTAAAGTTAAAAAATTAATGAAACTTTCCAAATCAGGAAAGAGTAAGAAAAAATCAGTTTCTAAAAAGAAGAAAAGATAATTTAAATTACCTTTTGAAAATTAATCTATTCTTTTAATAATTTATAACCAACCCATTAATAGAGATAAACCCACTAAGAATAATAATATTCCTGCAATTAAATGAAGTTTCTTTATGTTTTTTTCTTTCCATTGTGTTACGTCGTCAATTTTTGTAATTCCAAAGTAAACTGCGAAAGTGATTAAAATCATTGGTAATATAAACAAGAGATTATAATATAATAACCAAGGAATTGCTTTTAACACGCCGAGTTCAGATAATAAACCTGATGCAACAATGTATGGTCCAATTGTACAAGGTAAGAGAAATACAGTTACTAAAAATCCTATAAAAAATGCTCCTCCTGGAGAAGTTATTTTATCGATTAATTTTTTTGCTCTTGGGCGCATCCATATTGGCATTTCTGTTGCGATTCCGCCTTTTTTGTAGAAGAAAAAATCTTTTATGTTTAATGCGCCTATTACCATCGCGAGAATCGCGAGGCTGTTGTAAATTGTCTTTGAATTTTCCCTTAATATTTCTGCAAAACTTCTAAAAAATTGAACTATAACGACTCCATAAATGAGATATCCTATGTAAACTGCAGATGCAAATGCTAAACCCCCTAGTAGAACTTTTTTTCTGTTGTTAGAATTTTTTATGAGAATCGCCATTAGCACCATCGCGAGAATTGCAATCTCACAAGGATTTACAGAATCTGCCAACGCTAACATAGTTATTCTTTCAAAACTAAATACTTCTAACATCTTTTTTTCCCTCTATTTTTATTGCCTTTCCATTTATTATTGCATCAGAAATTTTTTTTCTTGCTGACATAATACTTCGATTGAATGTTGGTTGTGATATATTCATTTTTTTTGCACATTCATTTTGTTCTAATCCTTTAAAATCTTTTAATCTTATTGCTTCATATTCTTCAAGATGTAATATTACTTCTTCGAGTTCCCTTAGTGGAATTCCCTGTGGTTTGAAATAAGTTACTGAAGGATTGAATTTTATTTTTCTACATAATCTTGGACGAACCATAATGAATTCTTATTCATTAGGATATTTAAACTTTACTCAATAAAAAAAAGAAAAAGGAAATAAAATTTTTACTTAATTTCTTTAAGTCTTTTTTCTATTTCCTGTTTTTCCAAATCAATTTCTTTAATGTCTGCTTCAAGGATTTTCTTTTCTTCGTCTTTGGTAAATCCTGCAAAAAATCTTGGATTTCTAATTCTTCTGCAACCCCTACTAAATCCTCTTTGCATCCCGTTACCACATTGTCCAAATCCTCTTCCAGTCATTGGTCCATTTCCTTGAGGTCCTGTTCTATCCATATTTGGCATTTTTATTCCTCCTGTGTTTATTTAATTATGAATAGATATTCATAATACTATTTAAATGTTTTGTTTTGAATAATAATTCATAATAGGATTAACAATTTGTCAGTTCCTGTAATTTTTCAATTGTTTGTACACCGACGTATTCTTTTCCATTAATTATCCAGGTGGGAGTGTATTGGATGTTAGAACATTTTTCTCTTTCATACCAACAATCAATTACATTAAGATTTTGATAACTTTCTCCAAACAATTCTTTTTGCGACCCGCAGGCATGACAACCGAGTTGCGTGTATAGAACAGAATTTTTTCCAATACATTTTGCAACTTCTTCAGAAGTTTCTTGTTCTTTATTATTTAATAAAAAAACTGCCAAAAGAATTACTGCAACAATTATAAAAATAGTTAGGGCACTTCTTAACTTCTTTTTCATAAATAAAATTAGAGATTTATTTTTTTAAATGTTTAGTAATCAGGAATTTCTTCATCTGGTTGAAATTTCTTTTGAGTTTCTGCATTTCCTGAAGATTGTAAATCACTTTCATTGATAGAATTAATTAATTGTTTAAATTCTTGGAATTTTTCTGCGGGAATTCTTAATCCTTTTTTTGTTGGGCCGGTGTATTTTTCGCTTGTTGTAAATTCTCTTATATCTACTCCGTGTTTTCCGTTGTATTCTCTGATTCCAACAACAATTTCTGTAACTGTTCCTTGATATTCTCCTTTGTTTATTTTTCCAATATCTTTATCCATCTTATAAAAAAATTAATCAATTATTTAAATATTTGGGTTTTTGAAATTTAAAATTCTTATAGAAATAATTTTTACTTCTTCTTGTGGGAAATCGTTAGAATCTGTTTTTACTTTTGAAATTTTGTCGACGACGTCCATTCCAGAAATTACTCTTCCGAAAACTGCGTAACCTTCGTCACGAACTCCATAATTTAAAAAATCGTTGTCGTTCGTGTTTATAAAAAATTGTGATGTTGCTGAATCTGGAATATTTGTTCGCGCCATTGCGAGTGTTCCTCTGTCGTTTGATAATCCATTTTTTGATTCTAATTTTATTGGTGCGTAATTTGCTCTTTCGTTCATTTCTGAATCATATCCTCCGCCTTGAATCATAAATCCGTCGATAATTCTATGGAAAATTGTTCCGTCGTAAAATTGTTCTGAAACATATTTTTTAAAATTCGCGACTGTAATTGGTGCTTTGTCTGGGTATAACTCTATTGTAATTTTTCCAAAATTAGTTTCAATTTCTGCTTTTTCTGAATTTGATATTAAATTTCCTGTCATTTTTAATGTGAAAAATGTTCCTGCAATAAACAGAAACAAGATGATTATGAAAATTGTTTTTTTCATCTCTTTTAGAATTTAATCTTTCATTTCTATTTTTATATTTACATTTTTTGGAATATACATTTTCATAATGCTGTGGAGAATTTTTTCGTTTGCTGGTAAGTCGATTAATCTTTTGTGAATTCTCATTTCGAATCTGTCAAATGTTGCTGTTCCGTCTCCGCAAGGTGATTTTCTTGTTGTAACTTTCAGTTTTTTTGTTGGTAATGGGACTGGGCCAGAAATTGTTATGCCTGCTTTTTGGGCCATATCTTTTATAGAATCGCAAATATTATTGAGTGTTTCTATGTCTGTGCTGTTTAGTTTTATTCTTACTTTTGTCATGTTTAATTATCATAAATTTACTTTAAAAACCTTGTGTTGGTTCTCGTGAACTTATGTTCTGTTTTAATTAAATTTAAATAGAAGTTTTATTTTGAATAAATATGATTGATATAAAATTAATCCGAGAAAATCCTGAGCTTGTGAGAGAAAATATTAAGAAAAAATTTCAGGATGAGAAACTGCCTCTTGTTGATAAAGTTTTGAAATTAGATGAAGAATGGCGGAAACTTAAATATGATGAGGATAAATTGAGAAGCGAGAGAAATAGTATTTCTAAGAAAATTAGTGAGGCGAAGAAAAATAAAAAGGATGTTTCTGACTTGATGAAAAAAGCGAAAGAAGTTCCTGAAAAGATTTTAAAAATTAATTCTAAGAAGGAAAAACTTGAAGAAGAAATTAAGAAAATTATGATGACGATTCCGAATATTATTCACGATTCTGTTCCGCTTGGGAAAAATGATTTGGAGAATAAAGAGATTAAGAAATTTGGAGAAAATAAAGTTCCTGTTTTTGAGATTAAACATCACGCTGAAATTGCAGAAAAAAACGGATGGGCAGATTTTGATTCAGCGAGAGAAACTTCGGGAAATGGGTTTTATTATTTGGCTGGGGATTTGGCGATTTTGCACGAGGCGTTGCTTGCGTTCGCGAGAGATTATATGATTAAACAAGGTTTTGAATTTGTTATTCCGCCTTTTATGATTCGAAGAAAAGTTGTTGAGGGGGTTATGTCTTTTAAAGAAATGGACGCGATGATGTATAAAATTGATAATGAAGATTTGTATTTGATTGGAACTTCTGAACATTCGATGATTGGTAGATTTATTGATAAAATTATTCCTGCGAAGAAAATTCCTTTGGCTTTGACGAGTTATTCGCCGTGTTTTAGAAAAGAAGTTGGTTCGCATGGAATGGAAGAAAAAGGACTTTACAGGTTGCATCAATTTGAAAAACAGGAAATGATTGTGATTTGTGAGCCAGAAGATTCTTACAAATGGTATGAGAAAATGTTGCAATTTACTGTCGATGTTTTTAGAAAATTGGAAATTCCAGTTAGAACTTTGGAATGTTGTTCGGGGGATTTGGCGGATTTGAAAGCGAAGTCAGCAGATGTTGAAGCTTGGAGTCCGAGACAGAAAAAATATTTTGAAGTTGGAAGTTGTTCTAATTTGACAGACGCGCAAGCGAGAAGATTAAATATTAGAATTGAAGGAAAAGGTAAAATTTATTTTGCGCACACTTTGAATAATACTGTTCTTGCTTCACCTCGTGCATTGATTACTTTCTTGGAAAATAATCAGCAGAAAGATGGAACAATAAAAATTCCTGAAGCTTTGCAACCTTATATGTTTGGAAAGAAATTTATTGGGAAGAAAGTTTAAAGTAAAATATTTAAACATTTGAATTATTTTCTTCTTATGAAAAAGAGATGGTTAAAAGTTATTAGAATCGTATCTTGGACTTTGGGATTTATTGCACTGGGTTTGTTAATTTATGGAATAATAAGAGCTTTAATTTAAAATGAAAACGTGCGAAGCATTGTCTTTATTTTCGCAAATAATTAATTTTGTTATCTTCATTTATTTTTCAATTATTTTATTGAAGACTAATTCTTTAGATTTAATTGGATTATTCATAAGTGCGTTTGGATTGCTTTCGTCTATTATTGCGAACATAGTTTCGGCTATTGAAATCAATTAGTAATCTTTAAAAATCAATTTACATTATGAATTTTGTGCCTACGTGGTCTAACGGCTATGACATATCCCTGTCACGGATATAACCCGAGTTCGACTCTCGGCGTGGGCGTGTATCAAAACTGCAACAGTTTAAAAATAACGTTTTCTAATATTTTTTATGGCTAACGTGCGAATAGAAATCCACGATAGAAATATTGTGTCAAGAAAAAAAGGTGTAACCGATTGGAATATTCCCGAGAGTGTTAAAAAAAATATTTTTAGATTTCTTGAAGAGTTAGAATTAGGAAAAGTAAACAAAGGACTTAAAATTTCTGAAGCACGACAATCAAAATATTTAGACATATTAAAAATTCCATTAGAGTTTTGGAATAAGCCCGAAAATAAATTAACAATTAAAGATATAGAATCTTTTGAAAAAAATTTAAGTTCAGGAAATATAAAAACAAAAAGTGGAGAACCTTATTCTAATTCTACGAAGGTAGATATCCGAAGAGGAATTAAAATTTATTTGAAATGGAAATTAGGACAGACAAAAGGAAATGAATTAACCGATTGGTTAGATACGCGAGGAGTAAAGAAAACTCCAGACTATCTTAAAGAAATGGAAATAACTAAATTATATCAACATTGTAAATCTGCTAGTGAAAGATTCCTCGTTGCTGTTTTATTTGATTCTGGGGCAAGAGCAAGTGAATTTCATAACATAAGATATGAAGACATTCAATTACCCGAAGGAAAAGATAATTTTGTTAAATTAACATTGAAAGAAGAATATTCAAAAACAAAAGGAAGAACAATTAGTCTTTATTGGAAATATAGTTTAGAAGCGATTGCAGAATATCTTAAAGAAAGAGAACAAGAAGGAATAAAATCTAATGATCCTGTTTATTCTGGAAGTTATGACTCTGCTAGATTTTTCTTAATGCGATTAGGAAAAAAGATTTTAAAAAAATCTATTCACTTTCATTTATTCCGACATAGTTCTGCAACATATTACGCTACAAAATTAAACAGACAAGAATTATGTTATAGATATGGTTGGGCTTTTAGTTCGGATATGCCTGACACTTATATCTCAAGAGCAGGAATGGAAAGTAAAGAGCTTGACGAAAAGTTTGATCACACTGAACTCGGCGAATTAAAAGTTCAACTTTCAAAAGAACAATTAGAAAGAAAGAGAATGCAGGAACAAATTGAGGTAATGCAAGAAGGGATTAAACAGACAATGAAATTCCGTGATGATTTCTTTGACAGGATGGCGAAAGAAGGTGGGAAACTTCCAAAATTAAATTATATAGACTTAACAGATAAGGAAAATAAAGAACTTATCAAGAAGTTTTTCCCGAAATCTCCTAACTGATCTTTATTTAGTATATAGTGCAGTATGTTTACATTTGTTCTGCATAATTATACTCACTTCCCTAACCCTCTCCTGGGGAAAAAGAGGTGATAACAGGCAGTCCGTAAAAACGGCTTTGCCGTTTAGGACTGCTTCCCTTTTCCCAGAACGCGAAGCGTTCTTTATTTAGTAGTGTTCGCAATATCTTACCTTTATATATAATGTTATACACTAGAATCAATATCTTATATGTTCAAAGAAAATAATCTTTCTTCTCTTCCGATTGGAGAACTATACTTTTCTTGAACAACTTTCAAAGCTTTCATAGTCTCTAATGCTTTTTCAACGGTTCTCCATTGAGATTTTGTTTTTAAAGAAATTTGTCGTATAGAAAGTTCGTTATTCTTTTCTAAAATCTTTTTTATTTCAATCATCAAAGAAGTGATAGATGTTCTTCCCATATATGCATAATAATATCCATAAATTTTTATAGCACGTCTGCATAATAGTGCATAACTTAAAATGCCTAGTCTAAAAGTTCATTGTGATATTAGCGAGAAAAGAACAAAAGGAAATTCTTATAGAGAATTGCACGAATGGATGGATGAAGCTTCAAAGTATATAGGATGTGATCATAGATTAGAACGACATTTTTATACTGAAGAATATAAAAATTACATAACAAAAAGATGGGGGCCCAAAGCAGTAGTAGAATGGCTTTTTCATATTGCTATTGATAATTTAGAAACTGCAAATAAATTTGCAGTGGAAGAATATAAAGCTAGTTTTGAAGAGATTGATATTAAATTTGACGGGAAATATTTATCTCAATGTGATTTTATAAAAACAACTTCAAATGGAAATAAAACTATTATTAAAATTTCTGTTAATGAAAAAGAAGATATGCCCAGAATGGTTGAAGAAAAAATTGTTAAAGAAGAACCAAAACCAAAAAAGAAATTTTACAGATTTAAAAGAAGGTCTTTCTGAAAATAGACCTATTTATCGACATAATCTTATTAAATAACATTTTCTTTCGCGATAGATGGATCCAATCGATTTTTCTCTAAGAGAATATTATCTTTGGGGATCAAGAACAGAAACTCCTCTCCCTTGGAAACGACAATATCTTAATGTTGAATTTTTGAACTATGAACAGAAGAGAATTAAGGATTTGGTTAAATGGAGAAATAATTTTTTAAAAGCAAGTGAAGGACAAAATTTAGATGAAGTTTCTTTTTATACAATTCCAATAGAACTTTCTATATTTTGGAAGGGGGCGATAGGCGAGAAAGGAAATTATAATTATATTGGACTTTCAGGATTGCAAAATTCTCCAGCAGTATTAGCTATCGCGTTAATCTCTTATGATATAAAACAACCTTTGGATTATAAATTAATTCGAATAACTAAATCTAAAAAATCTTATATTATTAATAAAAGATTTAATCTTGTGCAAGAGATTATCGTGATTGAAGAATGGGAGTATCTAGACTCGGATAAAATTTACATTGATGTTCCTTATGAAAAAAATAATATTCAAAAATTAATAAAAGAAAATCTAACTAGTGATGAAAATATTTCCATTTCATTTCAATCTCCCCTTATGAGTTCCCCTTACATTTCTGGAGGAATAGGAGGAATTTCTTTATCTTCTATTTCTGGGAATGGTTTATTTTCTCAAAAATTAATTAAAACTATTTTTAGAATGATTCCTCCCGAATATAGGGGAATGCGTCCTCCTGAAAAAGCTTATCTTGGGGGGAATGTAGAAGATCTTGAAGGAATAAATTTTCATTTTGCTGAAAGACCCTATTTTGATAAAAAATATGTTGGTAGTTTTTTAGATAATTCTTTTAATAGATTAAAAAATGAACTTGTTAAGAGAAAAAAATTTCAGGGAGAATATTCTATTTTTTCAACGATAAATCCTCCGATCTCTAATTCCTCTTCAATATGGAATGAATTACTAAAAAGTTTCACAGATACGGAAATAACTATTCCTCAAAATCTTGAGCAGTTACCTGAATATGGTGCTGATTTAACAAGAATAAATAAATCAATAACTGAAGACTTGTGGATGCAAATAGTTTCTTCTAGACAATTAAATCCTTCTGTCGGAAAAGAACCCACTTTATGGTTAAATAAAACAATGGAAAGATTAAAAAAAGATTTTGATGCAATTCTTTCTGATGTTTACAAAGGAGAAATACAAAAAGATTATGTTGTTCGATCGATGTTATATAACACTACTTATAATGTGCAGAGATTAGCTCAATCTTTTGCAAGAGCAGAAGATAGAAATGAATTAAACGAATTTGATTTTTCTAAAGCAAGGAATTTAATTGTAGATAATTTTACTGGTTTCACTGGTCATCCTGATCTTGTAAGGCTTGGATCTTTTATGGAAAAGAAAAAAAATGATTTAAGATTTTCCGTTCTAGAAACTGATTTAATAAATAATCCAAAATCAACTATTTTTGAAATATATGAATCTGTAAAATCTACTGATTTATTTCAAGACTTAACTGACTTGCAGGGTTTATTAGACTGGGCTCAAAAGAATGGTTTTGTTTGGTTAGATAATGAAAAAAAATATAGTTGGGCATAATATTATATTATCCAATATATATTTTCTACTCCCATAATTCTTAAAAACTTGAATATGTACATTCCTGTAATATGACAAAGGCTGAGTTTACAACTAAAGGAGGGATGAAGGTTTTGCTAGAAGGACATTCTCGAGAAATTGCGGAAATATTAGAAGAATTTGAAAGAAGGAGTTTAAGAGAAGACGAAAGAAGAAAGATGATTGAAGCGTGGTCAAAAAAGAGAGAAGAAACCAGAAACCATCTCGTTCACAGAATAGATGTTGCAACCCCTAATCTCACGATGCTTCTTACTAATCTTATAAAAAAAGGTTTTTTTGATCAACCAAAAAAAATTAGTGAAGTTATGCGAGAACTTGAAAGAGAGGGAATTTCTCCTCCTTCTAGTACAGTTCATCCTCTTTTAGCTCGGTTAGTTATTAATAGTAAATTAAAAAGAGAAAGAAATGAAGGAGGTTTTTGGGAATACAAAAAATGTGAAGATGGAAATAACAATTAACCATGATTTATTAAATGAAATAGGAATCAATTCTCAAGAGAGAATCTTAAAATTTAAAGAAAATAAACGAAAAGCTAGCTCTCTTCTTATGAGATTGGAAAATCATTCTTCTCTTAAAGATTTTCTAAAAACAAATTTTAATTATAATAATCAAACTTCGGAGAAGGAATTTTTTTATAACTTATTTACTCAGAATACCCTACTATCCGAATTAATTGATATCATTCTTTTTCTTTCCAAGAATATTAATCAAAGGTTAACTAAGGAAATTTATGAAAAAGCTTATTTAAGGAGGGAAAGTGATATTGCAAAAATACTTTTTGAATCTTATTTGGATCCAGAAAAAGATATTTTAAGGAAAATTCATTATCAGAATTATTTGGATACTCAAAGGTATATAGAATCTAATCGCAAAGCGGGAAATTTCCCAAATATACCTAATACCATTTCTGATTCAGAGATTCAAACTTTATTAAGAGAATGTTCTCAGTTAAAACAGAGAAAAAAAATAAATGTTTGGTATGTACTTCCAACAGATCAAGGATTAGCTATATTTATTTATGTGAATGCTCGAAGAAGTAAGGTAATTCCAAGTACAACTAAAAGAAGAAATCAATTTATTAAATATTCTAAGTCAAATATTATTTATTTAAGGAATAATGGAAAGAAACTTCTTATTTATTCTAGGGATATCCAACGAAACATTAAATATGCCTCTGCTATATTTTATGAATCTTCTTCTAAAGACAATCCCTTTGAACTAATTTTCGATATTAAAGAAATAGAGTCGCAAAAAGTTGAAGTCGAAAATTTTATTTCTAATTTACTTACAAATCGAGATGAGTTTTTTACATTGGAAGATTTAAGTTTTTATCCTGATAAATCTAGATACGCTGGAACTTTAATGAGTTTAAAAAGAGAAAATGGATCATTAACCGATATTTTAACTTTTATAAAAACGATATTTCCCTCTGCTTTTAATTTATCTAATTTACAAGAAATCACTTTTTCTCATGACGGTTTTCAATTTACCTTAAATTTTTGGATGAATGGCGAAGAGATAATAGTCAATTATAACTATAAGGCTAGAGATCCTGAGCTTGGTCAAAAGCTTGTTTCTTATTTGAAGGAAAAGTATAGAATTAATTTGAACAAGAGAACCAAATGAAAATTCCCTTAATTTTTTCAGATAATAAAAGTATAGATTTGTTCAAACGGAAAAATTTTTTGAATTTGATTAATTTAAAAAATTATAGGTGTATATGTGGTCGAGTTTACCCTCTTGAATCAATTAAGGTACGATCTCAATTTTACACCTGCCCTTATTGTGAATCTTATAGAAAATTTAATGAAAAAAATATCTCTACTGATGAAATTTATGAAGTAGATATAAGAAAGTTAATGCGAAGAATTAAAGAGAAGCTAGATGAACTAGAAGTTTTTACAATAGAAAAATTTAATGAACAATATCTCTCTTTTAAAGGTCTATTGATTCCGATAGTCTTACTAGAAAATTCAAGCCCCTCTAATTTAGATCCTCAAAATTATTCTTTTATATTATATTATAATCTATCTGATTTTCAAAAATATTCTAATGTTTATTCGCAGAAGAGGATGATGGAACTTGGAGATTTTTTTAATATGGATAAAGATTCTTTTAATAAATTTCTCTCATCCCAAGAAAAATATGCTCAGAATAATCAAATATTAGCAATAAAAAATAAAATCGCTTCTTTTTGTTCTACAAAAAGTCCTGAAGATTTTGAAAAAGAAATAACCAAGTTATTTTTATTGCTTAAAGGGAAAAATACCGAGATTGAATCAATGCTAAATTTTTTCAATAGATATAAAAATATTTTAATAGCTAAAAAACCAATTCATATTGGGGGGAATCATCCTGCGGATATAGAATTTATAGATTTATTTGATTATTTTAATCAACTTTTTGATCTTGATAAAAATCGGGGAGCAGATACAAAAAGGTATAATGATGCTGAAATAACAGAGCATACCATAACTCAAAAAATGATTACTAATCATGGTAAAGAACTTGTTTTTATCACTAATCAAAACAAAATTTCTAATACTGCTTGGAAATACCTTTGGGATGCAATGGAAACTAATAAAAAATGGACTTTGTTTATCTTGGACTTAGATTTATTAAGTCTGTTAGTTTATCATTTAAGACTAGATGATTTATTTAATTAATCTATAATAATTAAAAAAGAGAGTGTATCACTTTTGATAGTCGTTCGGCGTGGGCGTTTAACTAAAAATATAATTTAATCTTAGATAAAATTTCTTCTG
>CAZFCT010000001.1:36981-49299 GCA_964517885.1 Candidatus Woesearchaeota archaeon | reverse complement strand
ATTATAATAACCAAAACTAATAATGTCTGTCTTGTTAAAATAATTAGTTTGATTTCCTGTCCAATAAGGATCTGATTCTGAACCAAGAGGTAAATTTGTTAAATAACTTCCATCTCCAATAAAATAATTTGCAGAAACAGTATAATTTCCCATTGCTAAATTTGTATCAATATCAACACCAGATAAATCCACCTTCTTTGCTCTGAATGTATAAGGAACTCTCGCAGCTTTTATCGTAGATTTCAAAACACTATCTCTATAATAACAAAACCAGTATTGCTCATCAAAATTTAAATCAACATCAGGAAGATTATAAGAAACAATTCCTCTCGAATCTGTAGTCAAAGTTCTTACATCAGAATATAAAACAGGCGAGCACGTCGAAGAATCCGAAATATCAATTTTAAAAGTGAAAGTTCCTGTAGTTATTTCATTATTTGAATCAAGAGTTTGAATCTGAATCGGAATATTATCTTCAATAATATCTGCAGCAGAAAAACCCGCAAAAAACAAAATTAGAAATATAAATATCAACACTCTCTTTTTCATAAGGATATTTAACTCAAAGAGTATAAAAATTTATTGATAACAATTAAAAATATCAAATAACTTTTATAATTATGAAAAAGAGTGTAATTTTTTTTGTATTAATTATTTTAATGAGTTTTTTAGTAAGAGCAGATATTTTTGGAATTGAATGGGGATTTTCCGAAGGAGAAATTAGCATCGGGGGAGGAATTCCTGGAACAGGAGAAATTCCCGAAGAAGAGGAGGAAGAAGAGGAAGAAGGAGGTGGAGGAGGAGAAATAATTACTCCAACAGTTGAAGAAGGATTTGAAATAGAACCCTCTCCAATTATTATAAAAATCACAAGAGGAGAACCACTAAGAAAAATGATAACAATTACAAACATCGGAAAAACAGAATTAAATTTAAACATTTCATTAAAATCCGTAACAAAATATGTTTTCCTCAACGAAAAAGAAATCACACTAAAATCAGGAGAAGTAAAACAAATAATTCTAACAGCATATATTCCAGAATCAGAAGAAGAAAATTTAATCAATGGAAAAATAATAATTCAAAGTAAAAGTGAAATTAAAGAAATAGATATTATTTTAGACATCAGAGATAGGAGAGCATTATTTGATATAAGAACAACTTTACTAAAAAAAATATTATTCCAAGGACAAAGAGCATTTGCAGATATTGAAGTTTTAAATTTAGGAGATTTGAAAAACATCGACGTTGCACTTGAATTATCTTTAGTTGATGAAAATCAAACTGTCTACGACATAAAAAAAGAAATGTTTGCAATTAACGATTCATACGACGGAAAATTCTTTCTCACAATTCCACGAAATCTTGAATTAGGAAAATACACTTTCCACTCTAAAGTTTCATACGAGGACGTAACTGCAGAAAGTTATGACACTTTTGAAGTTATTCAATTTTTCATAAATTTTGCAATAATTGTATTTTACCTTATAACAGCAATAGTTCTTGTCTTAATCACTCTCGTATCTATAATCATCACAAGAAAAATAAAAAAGAAATAATTATCTAAATTCTTTTTCTAAATTTTCTCTAAAAGTTTCAATATCTTCAATCCTCATTCTACAACCGACAGCATTTTCATGTCCCCCGCCTGTTGCTCCTCTAATTTTTTCAAGAACTTTCAAAACTTTTTTTCTAATTTTATTTCCACGAAGAGAAATATTTGCTTTAACTCCACTTAAATAAACAACAACAGTAATTTTTTTAGGAAACAAATAAAAAAGTTCATTAGACAAATCAGCACTAATACTCATATCTCCTCCATATTGGAAAAAAAGTATTTTATCGTCGGAAACAATCCTTTTCGCCTTTTCTAAAAGTTTAGAATATTTCCGATAAATTTGTTTATATCTTAAATGCATTTCTTTATTATTTGAACTTTCTTCAAGAACTTCATTCGGAGATTTTACTTTCATTAAAAATTTACTCATCTTAACAACATTACTAATTCTATCTTTGAGCGCAAAAGAAAAAAGATTTGCAATTTTTCCAATTTGTGATTTGTAAAAAATATCAGAAGCGTCATCGGATTTAACAGAAAGTTCAGGGTGTTCTTTTTCAAAATCAGAATAAAATTCAGGAACAAACCTGTCCGAAATACAACCTGCAACTGCAAGCCATAAATCTTCTTTTCTCTCAGAAACTTTATAACATAAATAAGTTACTGGTTCATTACTCTTCCTTTTTCCGACGACAGGATTATAATAAAAAATAAAATCTGGAATTTCAACTTGCACTTCGTGATGATCTATCCAAACAACAGGAACATTAAATTTTTTAACTTCTTCAAAAAAAGATTTTGAAACAACTGGCTTATCTAAAATAAAAATATAATCTGCGTTTAACTCTCTCGCTTTTCTCGAATATTCTGTATTCATTTCAGGAAAAGATTTTATCGCAACACCTTTCCCTCTTTGAATATATCTTTGCAACAACAAAAAAGAACATAATCCATCTGGGTCATTATCAAAAAAGAAAACAGGATTTTGCGCTTTATCCAAATGCTCACGAATTTCTTTAATCTGTTTTTTAGTTAACATTCAAAAATAAAAGTTTAGAACTTTTTAATCCTTCGCAAAACATTTTGCAACAAGTAAAGGAAATAAAATTGTTGCGTCTCCAAAAACCTTCACAGAAACTCCATCGGTTTTTATTTTTCCCCAAGAAACTGCTTCATCTGGACTAGCTCCAGCGTCGCTACCATCAAATTCTTGCGCGTTATTAATATAAACTGCATAATCCGCACCATCTCTGTATAAATGTGCATTAAGAATACTATGCTTTATAACTCCGCTCCCTAAAATAATTACTCCAGATTTTTTCAAACCAATCGTTGAATCATTCAAATTTTTTGTATCTTCTGCAATATCCAAAATAAAATTATTATCTTTATTTTTATACTTAAAAAAATAAACCATATCTCCCAAACTTCCGTCTAAAATCGTCGGAGAATAAAAAGGGATTTTATTTTTCCACGCCCAATAACAAATACTATTTTCATTATTAATTTTTTCACCTAATTTCCAAATAAATTCAGACGGCAAAATTGGTTTCCCTGTTTTCTTTTGTTCGTCAGAAAGTTCTTGTAAAACAGGCATCATAAATTCTTCAAATTTTAAATATCTTGAATTAGGAACAAAAATATTTCCAATACGATTTATCCTTTTTTCCCTTAATTCTTTTCCAGAAGCACGAAAATCTCCTAAAACAAAATCTCCCAAACATTTAATTATATCTTCTTCAATTCCTCCTCCTGTAGTAACAAGACAATCCACTTTTTTATGTTCTATAAGAAATCTAAAAATATCTCTCAATCCAGAACTAACCATGCTCGCAGTATATCCCAAAAAAATCTTTGATTCTTCTTTAATCATTTTATTAACTATCTCAATTGCACGATAAAAATTTGACGCTTGATAACCTGTAGAAGCAAAACTTTCCAAAAGCTTTTCATAATCAACACCTTCATTAAAATTATATCCCCGAATAGAAACTCCCCTAAATTCACTACTCTTTCCAAGGATATTTCCTCTAGCAATTTTTTCTTTATTTTCCATTAAGTATTCTGAATAACTGCAATATAAAAATCTTTTTAAACAAAGAACTCATAAAAATAAAATGAATAAATGGTTTAAAATTTTATTAGGACTTGTATTCCTTAACCTTGCAATTTTTGCTTGGGGATATAATTTCTGGAATTTCGGCGAGGCTGCACTAAATTTTTTCAGAGGCGGGCTCGTTTGGATGGTAATTTTTATAGGAATAATTTTAATAATCTTAGGAATCAGCGAACTAAAAGATTAATTCAAAAAAATAAAAATTCCTTCTATAATTCCTGCAACCACTAATAATGGAACTACAATCAAAAGAAAAACTCTTAATGAATTTGATAAATAATCTTTGAAACTTTTTTGTTTATTTTTCTGAAAAACAAAGGTTCCAAGTTTTAGTCCTAATCCAAGAGAGATAAAAATTGCTGGAAGTTCAAAAATTCCGTGTGGAAGTAATTTCCATAAAGAAACAAATCCGTAATTATTAACACTCAATAAAGAAACAAATCCTAGAATATATCCATTTGCAATTGCTATTATCAAAGGCAAAATTCCAAAAGCAAAACCAAAAATAATCCCAAAAAAACTACTTTTAATATTATTAAAAATAATATAAAAAATTAATTCAATCGAAG
The DNA here is from genome assembly GCA_964517885.1 of Candidatus Woesearchaeota archaeon. Classification (GTDB taxonomy): domain Archaea; phylum Nanobdellota; class Nanobdellia; order Pacearchaeales; family GW2011-AR1; genus RBG-13-33-26. The sequence continues at coordinate 45,056 of CAZFCT010000001.1, read as the reverse complement.
AAAGATTTTCTGTTTCTAATAAAATTTCTTTAATAAGTTCCAAAATTTGATTATATAAAAATTCAGGAATAGGAACAAAAAAACCAACAAGAGAAAAAATAAAAAAAACACCAATTATTGAAAAAATAAATTTTCTAGATTGAGAGATATATTTAAAACATTTTTTGTATTCTTCTTTCAAAGAGAAATTTTGTTTCTTCATGAAAAATACCTCTGAAGATTTTTAATTTTATTTTTATATTTTTTTCTCAAATAAATTCCATAACCCAAACCTAAAATAAATCCACCTAAGTGAGCCATATTTCCTATTGGAACATTTCCTGCAATAGAAATTAACCAAAGTAAAATTAACATTCCCGGCGCAGCATATTTCATTTTTATTGGAATAGGAATAAACATAATATAAACAGGAAGATTTGGTGTGAGCAACATAATAATTCCAATTAACCCAAATAGAGCACCAGAAGCACCGACAGCATAAGTATTAAAATCAGAAGTAAAAATCAGCGACGACAAAACAAAAAGAATTCCTGCAAAAAGTCCACATAATAAATAAATTAAAACAAATCTTTTTTTCCCCAAAAGTCGTTCAACAAAATTTCCAATAAACATTAAAGAAAACATATTCGCAAATAAATGAAAAAAACCGCCATGCATGAACATACTTGTAAAAAAAGTCCAAAAATAAAATTTGTTAATAATATTTGAAGGCATCAAAGCGATGTGATTAATAAATTCTGGTTTAAAATAAATTAAAATCGTAAAAGCAAAAAAACAAATTATATTAATTAAAATTATCAAAAAAGTTGCATTAATATTAAAAAATTTTTTTCTCTTAGAAATTTTATAAAAACTCATTTCTTTTTCTTCTTAACTTTTTTTATTTTCAAAATTTTTGATTGAGATTTCTTTTTTGGTTTCAAAATCTTTTTTTTAACTTTTGTTTTAACAGCAGTTTTTTTCACAACTTTCTTAGGAATTTTTTTCTCTAGCTCCTCTTTTTCTTTTTTCCGACTTATTCTCGCTTTAGCTCTCGCTTCTTTTTTCTTAGATTCTTCTTTTTTAATTGCACGAATTTTTGTTTTCTCAACTTTTTCTTTTTCAGTTTTTAATTCTTCTTCGACGAGAGAAAGTTCTTTTTCAAGTTTAGCTAATTCTCTAGAATATTCTTTAATCACAGAAGAATTATCTTTTCTTGAGAGAATATTTCCACATTCATTACACATAAAATCATGAACAAGTGCATTTTCTTCTGTAAATTCAATATGACACAATTCACATTCGTAAAATTCTTTTGTTTCTCTACTTTTAATTTGAAAATTAATTTGTTCCATTTTTTTAAGAATACTTAATCTAAAAAATTCCAAACATTTTACTATTTCAATTTTCCAAAAATAAGTATACCAACCTTTTCTCTTATCTTTTTTTCTAATAAATGAAACCAATCCGTAATCAGAAATTTTATACAAAATATTTCTTGTCTGATTGATTGTTAAATCAAGTTTCTTTGCAATTAAAAATTCATTAGTATATTTCTTTCCATCAAGAAGAGGAATCAACTCTTCAGCAGGTTTCCCGACGATAGAACCAATAGAATCTTTCAAAAATTTCTCAAGCATCAAATTAATAAAAAAAAGTCAAATAAATATCTTTCGGTTTAGAAAAATTGACAAATAATTTTTCACTCAATAAAAAAATAAAATTTGTAAAGATTTTTAAACTTATATTGTATCTTATATATATTAAAAAATAACTTTTAAAATGGGGCTATTTAAAAAAAAGGTGAAAGAAGAAAAGAAAGAGGATTCTCCAAAATTGGCTGAATTACCTACTCTTCCAGAATTGCCTGAGATTTCTGATTTTGAAAAGATAAACAGCGAAAAACTTCCACAACTTCCAAGTTTTCCTAATGGAGATTTAGGAGATAAATTTTCTCAAAACACAATCAAAGAAGCCATAACTGGGAAAAGAGAGGGAGAGGTTGTTGCAAATGATTCGGAAGAACAAATTTCGATAATGCACCCACCTCTTGTAAAAGAACAAAAAAAATCTTTCCAAATCCAAAGTACAGAAATTGCTGAACCTATTTTTATCCGGATGGATAAATTTGAAGAAGGTTCAAAAAACTTTGAAGAAATAAAAAAGAAAGTTATTTCTATTGAAAAAATGCTCAGTGGGGTAAAAAAAATTAAAGAAGAAGAAGAAAAAGAATTACAAGAATGGACTGAAGAAATAATAAAAATAAAAGAAAAATTAGAAAAAGTAGACGAGAACATCTTCTCAAAATTAGAATAAAATGAAAAAAGAAAATCCAGTTTACCTAAAATTGGAATACAGCGAATCTGTTTATTCCAAGAAAAATATTCTTTCTGCAGAAATGTCTCTTTTAAATATTGCAAAAATAATAAAAAAATACCAACTTCTCCGAGAAGAAGAATTTATTCTAAGAACACAAATTTACAAATTAATGAAAGAGATAAATGCAACAATAAGAAAAACAAAAACATCTATGCCCTCAATAAAAATCTCTGAAAAACAAAAGCCAGAAGAAATACAAATAAGAAAAAGAAAAATAGAAGACAATCAAGATTTAGAAAAACAACTTCAAGAAATACAGGAAAAATTAAGAGAACTCGAAAAAACGCCGTACCAATAATTTTAAAATCTTTATTATGTTTCCAGAAATATGAACAGAAAAGAATTAATAAAAAAATATTTAGAGTTTTTTAAATCTAAAAATCATAAAGAAATTATAAATTCAAGTTTGATTCCTGAAAATGACCCCACAGTTCTTTTTACAACAGCAGGAATGCATCCATTAGTTCCATTTCTTCTTGGACAAAAACATCCTCTTGGAAAAAGATTATGCAATGTTCAGAGATGTATTAGAACAGGAGACATCGACGAAGTTGGCGACGAAACACACCACACTTTTTTTGAGATGTTAGGAAATTGGAGTTTAGGAGATTATTTCAAAGAAGATGCGATTGAATTTTCATTTGAATTTCTTACAAAAGTTCTTAAAATCCCAAAAGAAAAACTTTCAGTTACTTGTTTTAATGGAGAGGGAAATATTCCAAAAGACGAAGAAGCAGAAAAAATTTGGAAAGCTCTTGGAATAAATAAAATAAAATTTTTAGGAAAAAAAGATAATTGGTGGGGACCAGCAGGAAATACAGGGCCTTGCGGTCCAGATACAGAAATGTTTGTGAATAACGTAGAAATTTGGAATGATGTTTTTATGCAATATGAAAAAGATAAAAAAGGAAATTATAATTCAGCAAAACAGAAAAACATCGACACAGGAATGGGTTTAGAAAGAACTCTTGCAATTCTAAATAATTTAAATGATAATTATCTTTCAGAAGTTTGGCAACCAATTATTAAAGAAATTGAAAAACTTTCAGGAAAAAAATATGAAGATTTTAAAAAAGAAATGCGAATTATTGCGGACCACATTAAAGCATCTGTTTTCATAATTGCCGACGGAATAACTCCTTCAAATACAGAACAAGGTTATGTTTTAAGAAGATTAATTAGAAGAACAATTGTTCAGGGAAGAAAATTACAAATGAAAAATTTTGTTTCAAAAATTGCAGAACCAATTTTTAAGATTTATGATGATTATGAAAATATTCAAAAAAATAAAAAACAAATATTTGAAGAATTAGAAAATGAAGAAAATAAATTTAATTTAACTTTAGAAAAAGGACTAAAATATTTTAATAAAATTACTCAAAATAAAAAAGAACTGAATTGTAAAGATGCTTTTCTACTCTACCAATCTTACGGCTTTCCAATTGAAATGACAATTGAACTAGCAAATGAAAAAGAAATTAAAGTTGATGAAAAAGGTTTTCAAAAAGAATTTCAAAAACATCAAGAACTTTCCAGAACAGCATCGGCAGGAAAATTTAAATCAGGTTTAGCAGATAATTCAAAAGCTACAACAAAACTTCACACAGCAACGCATTTACTTCACGCAGCATTAAAAATAATTTTGAAAGATAAAACTATTGAACAAAGAGGAGCAAACATAACTCCAGAAAGATTAAGATTTGATTTCACATTTCCAAGAAAATTAACAGAGGACGAAATAAAAAAAATTGAAGAATTAGTCAACGCACAGATTCAAAAATCGTGTGAAGTAATCAGAGAAGAAATGTCTCCACAAGAAGCAAAAACAAAAGGCGCGTGCGGAATCTTTGACAAAAAATACGGAGAAAAAATTTCAGTTTACACAATTGGAAATTTCTCAAAAGAAATCTGTTCAGGACCTCATGTAAAAAACACCTGTGAAATCGGACATTTTAAAATCACAAAAGAAGAATCGTCTTCATCAGGAATAAGAAGAATAAAAGCAACTGTTAATTAATAACCAAGTCCATATTTCTTTTTCAAAATTTTATATTTTAGATAATTCAACAAACCAAGTTGTCCATGTTCATTTGCAAAATCTCTAATATCCATCATAATTTTTGCATCATAATATTCTTGTTCATAATTTCCCAAAGACAATCCATTTTCTAAAACAACAAGAACTTTTGGGGAAGATGTTAATTCAACAATTCCAAGATATTCTGTTTTATCATCGGTAATTATTGAAGGACCAGTTGTTTCAATAAAACAAAACTCAACACTATCAACCCCATACTCTACAGGACATTTTATTCCAACCGCTTCATGATTTTCTTCAGGATAATAAACAAATGCAACTCCATATCCAATTTCTCTAAGTAAAAAAACTAACAATTCAGATTTCTCCCCACAAACACCTTGGTTATCATAAAGAACTTCATAAGGATATCTTTGATAATCAAAAGTAATCCCACCAAGACGCGAAACTCTGCTCGAACTTCCAAAAGGAATATTCTGAACTAAACTAATTGCAATTCTCGCTTGATCTTTTTTATTAGAAGTTATTTTTTTAATTTCCAAAACAAGAGGAAGAAGAAACTGTCTTTGATTCTCCTCGTCTATCATCTTTTTTCTAAAATCGAGCAAAGTAAAATTTTCTTTAAATGAAACATGTCTTGGAATATCAACTAAATAATTATACAATCCTTCATATACAACAAAATCAATTTTCCCTTTTTTTCCTAGCAAAACATAATTAAGCGTAATATTTTTTTCTCCAGTTTGATATTCAGAAACACATTTATCTCCATCAATTTTTAAAATATCAGGACACCCACAAAGAGAAGCACGTTCAATAAGTTCCCCTTGAAAACAATAAAAAGGTTGAATATCTGAACAACTATCTAAAAGAGTTCCGTCGAAACAAGGTTCATTCAAATAATTTACAATTATTAAAGAAGTAATTGACAAAATAAAAAAGAAAGCCATTATAGAAACTAAAATTAACCTCTTATTTGATATTTCACTCATTTAAGAGATTGATAAAGAAAATATAAAAACTTATTGTTTATTCTAAATAGACAGAAGGTTTTCCTGGTTTAGATTTTTTAGATTTATTTTCAGGGTCATATTTATCTTTATCATTAACTGCATAAACAGAAATTTCCAGATTCGTTCTTTTCTTAACAACATCTTTAGAATCTTCATAAATTTTCTTTTCATTTGGAAGAGCATAAATAAATAATTTCTTTTTAGCTCCAACAATTTTTATTATATTTCCAATATCAGAAATAAGAGTTTCAATAATTTTTTCCTCTTGTTCTAATTTTTCATTTATTTTTTTCTCATCTGAAACAGGCCATTTTTCTAAAGAAACAAAATTTTTATTTCCTAATTTTTCCCAAAGTTCTTCAGCAATATGTGGACAAAAAGGAGAAATTAATTTTATTATTTTTTCCAAATCTTTCTTTGAAAATTCTTTTTCTTCAAAAAGAGAATCAACAAGTTGTCTAAATTTTATCACAGCAAGATTATATTGCATTTTTTCAATATCAAAAGTAATTTCTTTAATTGCTTTGTTAAGTTTGCTTTCAATTCTTTCAGAAGATTTTCCTTTCTTAACTTCCAAAATAAAATTCATAAATTTATTAATAAATTTGTGCATACTTTCAATTCCAGTATCGCTCCAAGAAGAATCCTTATCTGGAGAAGCAACAGAAACCAAAAAAATTCTAAGTGTGTCTGCACTATATTTTTTAATTACATCCAAAGGGTCAACAACATTTCCCCTCGATTTAGACATCACAACACCGTCGGCACCATGAACCATTCCTTGATTAAACAAATTATAAGTTGGCTCATCTAGATTAGTTAATCCTATGTCCCTAAAGAATTTTGTATAAAATCTAAAATAAATTAAATGCATACAAGCATGTTCTGCACCACCAATATACAAATCTATTGGCATCCAATAATCTGTTTTTTTCTTATCAAAAATTTCTTTAGCATTTTTATTATCACAATATCTAAAAAAATACCACGAAGAATTCACAAAGGTATCCATAGTATCTGTTTCTCTTCTCGCTTTCCCACCACACTTCGGACATTTAACATCTATAAATTTTTTGTAATCAATTAAAGGATTTTTCTCATTTGTAAATTTAATATCTTCAGGAAGAACAACAGGCAAATCTTTTTCAGGAACAGGAACAACACCGCATTTATCACAATAAATAATTGGAATCGGCGTTCCCCAAAATCTCTGACGAGAAATCAACCAATCACGAAGTTTATAATTTGTAGTTTTCTTTCCCAATTTTTTTTCTTCAAGATATTTCGTAATATGAACTTTTGCTTCTTCATTATCCAACCCATTAAAATCACTTGAATTAATTAAAATTCCAGAACCTGAATAAGATTTTTTTTCATTTTTTTGTATTCCTTCTTTTCCAGAAATAACTTGTTTAATTTCAAGATTATATTTTTTCGCAAAATCAAAATCTCTCTGATCGTGTGCAGGAACAGCCATAACCATTCCGCTCCCGTAATCAGCGACGACAAAATTCCCCGCATAAACAGGAACTTTCTCGTTCGTCATCGGATTAATTGCATAACTTCCAGTAAAAACTCCTTCCTTTTCTAAATTAGAAAAATCTTTTTCAGAAGTCGATTTCAATTTTTTCAAAAAACTTTCCACTTCATTTTTATGTTCTTCTGTAACTAATTCAGATAATTTTTGATGCTGTGCAGAAACAACAACAAAAGTAACACCAAAAATGGTATCTGGACGAGTCGTAAAAACCGGCCATTTTTTTCCATTAATCTCAAAATTAATTTCTGTTCCTTCAGATTTCCCAATCCAATTTTTTTGCATAGCTTTAATTCTCTCTGGCCAAAATTCAAGTTTATCAATCCCGTTATAAAGTTCATCGGCATAATCTGTAATTTTCAGAAACCATTGATTAAGATGTTTAATTTTAACATCAGTATCTTTGTGAACCCAACATTTTCCATTATGAACTTGTTCATTCGCCAAAACCCCGTTACATTTATCACACCAATTCACAGAAGCAACTTTCTTAAAAGCAAGTCCTTTCTCAAATAATTTCAAAAAAATCCACTGGTCCCATTTATAATAATCTTTTTTATGTGATTCAACAAGCCGCGTCCAATCATAAGTCAAACCTAACGCTTTTTGTTGTCGTATAAAATTCGCAATTGCTTCTTCAGTATATTTTTTTGGATGAGACTTATTTTTTATCGCAGCATTCTCTGCAGGCAAACCAAAAGAATCAAAACCCATCGGATGAAGTACATTAAACCCCTTCATAATTTTAAATCTTGCAATAATATCTCCAATAGTATAATTAAAAGCGTGTCCAATATGAAGCCCACTTGCAGAAGGGTAAGGATACATTTCAGCTACGTAAAACTTTTTCTTTTTAGGATTTTCTTTTACTTCAAAAATTTTCTCTTTCTCCCATTTCTTCTGCCATTTTTCTTCAACTTTTGGAAAATCAAAATCTGCCATAAAAAAATATAGAATTCATGTTTTAATAAATTATTGTTATAAATTATAAATTTCGTTTAGTAGCTTTTCTAACAAAATAAGACAAAGTTCCAAAAATAAAAACAAACCCCCCAAGAACCGCAAGACCAAACCAAATTTCCTCAAAACCAAAACCAAACAAATATATTTTCTTCAAAGCAGATTGCAT
>CAZFCT010000001.1:27263-36881 GCA_964517885.1 Candidatus Woesearchaeota archaeon | reverse complement strand
AGTATCAACAAAATTTGTCCTAGAATAATCCACATAAAAAATTACATTTTCCGCACTTCCTTCTGAAGTTAAATCTTTTGGAAACAAAACACAGATTTGAGCATCTGAAATTTTCACAGCCTCGATACATTCCTCCAAAGAAGAATATTTTCTACTACTAAAATTATTTTCCTCGAAACTTAAAATAATATTTTCAGAAATTTCAGAATAAGAATCTGAATAAACAGCAACATTCACTCCAGACAATTTATCAGATGAAAACCCATAACCTGCAAAAAGAACAATTATCAAAGGCAAAAGTAAAATAAAAATTGCGGAAATTTTAGACCTAAAAAAAAGTTTCAAATCTTTTTCCACCAAAGTTAAAATTGAACTAAAAATCATTTATGTATTTTCCATTTTTTTTATTTAATTCAATTTTTTCATCAAGAATTTCCCAAGGGTCTTTAACTTTTTTATTAAAAGAATTTTTAGAAATAAATTTTGTTTTTTTCTCTTTTGACTCTTGATATGTTTTTCTCCTCTTATTTGAGAAAATCTTTTCAAAAACTTTATCCATTGTTTTTGCATTATATTTTTTCTTAATCTTCGCAGGTTCTCCTTGTTCTACAATTTTCTCATTATACAATATCGCAATTTTATCACAAACTTCTTCGACCTCACTCATTAACTGAGTTGTCAAAACAATTGTTGTTCCATGGGCATTAATTTTTTTAATAAGATGCAAAAACTGTCTTCTCAATAAAGGATCAAGGTCTGCAGTCGGTTCATCAAGAATTAAAACTTTTGGTTTATGAATAAGTGAGCACGCTAAATCTAATCTTTTTTTCATTCCCATCGACAAATTTTTTGCAAGAACATTTCCTGCATTTTCAAGTCCAACAAAATGAACCATTCCCTCAACACGCTTTTTCAAAACTTTTCTAGGAACATGATATAATTTTCCAAAATGCAAAAAATTTTCCCTAACAGTCAAATCTTCATAAAAAGAACCGTCCTCAATAGCAATTCCAAAATTCTTTTTTATATTTTTTAAATCATCTAAAACATTTCTTCCAAGATAAAAAATATCTCCCTTAGTAACTTTATAAAAAGAAACAATCATTTTCAAAATCGTTGATTTCCCTTCTCCAGACGCTCCGATAATTCCCGTGATTTTATTTTCTGGAATTTTCAAATCAATAGAATCAAGAACTCTATTTTTACCAAAAGTTTTTGTAACCCCTTTAAACTCGATTAAAGCATCGTTCATACAAATAATAAAAACTCACAACTTTTAAATATTCCTTTACAATATATAAATATGGAAAAAATAAAAGCATATTTTTTAGGAGAAATAATTTCAAGCGCAGACGCAGACGCATTTTCTCTATACAAAAAAAGTCATTTTGGAGAACCAGTAAATAACAAAATTAATTATTCATTAACAGAAGCATTATTTTTAGATGAAAAAAATAAAATAGAGGTTTTTACAGGAAAGAAAAAATTAACTCAAAAAGAATTATTAGAAAAATGCAGAAAAATAGACAAAAAAATTCAAATAAAATATTTGGTTTTTAGGGATCTTCGTGAAAAGGGTTATATTGTAAAAACTGCATTAAAATTTGGGGCTGATTTTAGAATCTATGAAAAAGGTTCTTCACCAGGAACACAACACGCAAAGTGGATTGTCTTCGCTGAGCACGAATCAAACAGAATGACTTGGCACGAATTTTCTGCAAAAAATAGAGTCGCACATTCAACCAAGAAAAATCTACTTTTAGCAATTGCCGACGAAGAAGGGGACATCAGTTATTATGAAGTAAGATGGATAAAGCCCTAGTATAACAAATTTTATTAATCAAATAAATCTTTTCAAAATATGCCAGATGCAATACAACTAAAAGAGAAAATAATTTCTACAATAGAATCAAAAGGACCCATACTTCCAATACAAATTTCAAAAGAAATAGGAATGAGCACAATATTTTCTTCAGCATTTTTGTCTGAACTTTACAACGAAAAAAAAATAAAAATGAGCCATTTAAGAGTCGGAAGTTCTCCAGTTTATTTTATTGGAGGGCAAGAACCCCAACTAGAAAAATTTGCAAATTATCTAAAAAGTAAAGAAAAAGAAGCATTTCAAATTCTCAAAGAAAATAAATTTTTAGAGGATTCAAAACTCCAACCTGCAATAAGAGTCGCATTAAGAGAGATAAAAGATTTCGCAATTCCTTTCAAAAAAGATGAAGAAATTTTTTGGAAATTTTTTACAATTTCAGACGATGAAATAAGAAACTTAATAGAAAAACCAAAAAAAGATATAGAAAAAATTTTAGAAGAAACTGAGAAAAAAGAGGAGATAGAAACAAGAAAAGAAATAACTTCTCAAGAGGAAACAGAAAAGATAAATGAAAAAGATAAACAAGAAGAAACTGAGAAAAAAACATTAGACATTTTTGATAAAGAACCAGTTAAGAAAAAAGAACCTGTAAAAAAAGTTGCAAAAAAAACAACAACGAAAACAAAAGCAAAAAAAACAACAACAAAAAAAGATGAAAACTTTTTTAATAAAATTAAAGAACATCTCGCAAATCAAAAAATTGAAATTATAGATATAATCAATTTCAAAAATGACGAAGCAAAAATTAGGATAAAAAAAGAAAACACAGAAGAATTACTTTTCGTTTTCAATAAAAAGAAAATAACAGAAAAAGAAATTTTAAAAGCAAATAAAGAAGCTTCTGAAACAGGATTAAAATATACAATTTTATCTTTTGGAGAAATAACCAAGAAACTAAATGACTTTATTAACGCGATAAAAAATCTCTCTGAAATAGGAAAGATTAACTAAAAGAAACCTTTAAATAAGCGAAAAAAAGAAAAATAATATGGGAAAAATTAAATCAAAACAAATAAGGAAAACAGCACGAATAATTAATGAAAAGTTAGGAATAGAAGGAGATTTTAATGAAAATAAAAAAACATTAAATGGATTAACTCAAAGTAAAAAAGTAAGAAACCAAATAGCAGGGTTACTTGCAAAAAAGAAGAAAAGAGAGACAACAAACCAGTAACTCCAAAAACTTTTAAACCACCTTTTTCTAATCTGTTTATTGATTAAATAATCAAATATTACGGCTCTGTAGCTCAGTGTCAGAGCGCTGCTCTCATGAATAAGTAAAAGTTTGGATTATAAAATTCATAATGAATTATCAAAACTTGTTGAGAAAGGCGGAGGTCGGGAGTTAAATTCTCCTCAGAGCCATTTTTCTTTTAGGGTTAAATAAAAACAGAATACAATTAAAAAATAAAATAGAATTTAAATTAAAAATAAAAATTAAACAAAGAGAAAAGACAGACTATCTTTTCTTTTTTTTACCTTTAGCAGCTGGCTTCTTTGCTTTAGCTTTTGCTTTTGGTTTTGCTTTAGCTTTTGTTTTTTTAGCTGGCATTTTTTTCACCTCAATTTTAATTAATAAAAACAAGATTGCAATGTTTATAAATTTTATGCAAAAAAAATATAAAAAACATTTTTTTATCGTCGGTAATCATCACACAATAATTTTTCCTGCGTTTTCAAATAAAATTTCTTCGTTAATTAATTTTTTTAAAATATTTTTTAATTCAGAAATTTTTACACGAATTTGTTTTTTTGTATCTCTATCTCGAATAGTCACATCTTTATTTTTTTTACTTTCCTCGTCGATAGTTATGCAAAAAGGAGTTCCAATTTCATCATTCCGAGAATATCTTCTACCTATACTTCCAGAAATATCATAAGAAACATTCCAATCTTTTTTCAAATCACCAAAAATTTCTCGTGCTATTTTTTCAAATTCTTCTTTTTTTATTATTGGAAAAATCGCCGCTTTTATCGGAGACAAAAAAGCTGGAATTTTTAAAACAACATTTTGTCTTTCAGAATCAAAAGAATATGCTTTAGAAAGTATTGCTAAAAAAATTCTTTCAATACCAAAAGTTGGTTCAATAACTCGCGGAATAATTTTTTTCTTGTATTTCTCGTCGAAGATTTCAAGATTTTGCTTACTCTCTTTTTGATGTTGAGTTAAATCGTACTGTCCGCGATTTGCATTCCCCCCAAGTTCTTTAGAGCCAAAAGGATACAAATAATCTATATCAAAAGTTGCAGAACTATAATGACTAAGTTCATCTTTAGTATGTTCACGAATCTTAATTTCATACAATCCGATTTTATTAATCCACAAAATTTGCTCAGCAAGCCAGTATGCATGCCATTCACCTAATTTTTTCTTTTCAAGCAAATCTTTCATTTTAACTTTTTTTAAATTCTCTTTTCCTTCTTTTTGAGTTTCTTCATCTAAAAAATTAAATTCAAGATTAAGATGTTTATCATCGAGTAAATTACATTTTTTTTCTTCTGGATTTATAAAAAATTCAAATTCCCCAATCTGAAATTCCCTACTTCGAAACAAAAAATCTCTCGGTGCAATTTCATTTCTAAAACATCTTCCAATTTGTGCAACACCAAAAGGCAATTGCATTCTCGACGTTTGCTGAATTAATTTAAAATCCATAAACATTCCTTGCGCAGTTTCTCCTCGAAGATAAGCATCAACAGAATCAAGCGCACCGACTTTTGTTTTAAACATCAAACTAAATTCACCCTTAACTTCATATTCTCCACCACACTTTTCACATTTAACTTTTCCGACTTCACTTTTATCAATCTTCGTAGACAATTTACATTTTGGACAATAAACAGCAACATCATTAAAATTCTTAATATGTCCACTAGCAACCCATGTTCGAGGATGAGAAATTATACTCGCTTCCATTCCAACCATATTTTCCTTATCATGGACAAAAAATTTCCACCACTCTTTTTTAATATTATTAACAAGTTCAACACCTAAAGGACCATAATCCCAAAACCCAGCAAAACCACCATAAATATCCGAACTTCTAAAAATAAACCCTTTTGTTTTACAAAAATTCGCAAGTTCTTCAATTGAAAAATTATTCAAATTATCTACAGAAATTATTTTTTCATTTTTTTTCTTTTCTACTTTTTTATCCATTTCAATCTTTTTTAAAATTTCCTTTGCTTTTTGTTGCGCGCGAGTTTTTGTCTTTCCAAGATATGCAATAGTTTTTGTTTTAACTTTCCCCTCAACACGTTTATTCTCGTTAAGATAATAATATTCCCGTCCATTTATTATCTTTTTAACGACAAAACTCATCAAAAAAGTTAGGCACTACCATATTTAAATTTTCGTATAATAAGCGGAGGGTGGGACTCGAACCCACGAATATTCGCTTCCTGCATTAATTTTCTGCAGGCGAATGCAGTAGCCGCTGTGCCACCTCCGCATAAAAATTGTAAAATAATGTTCTATTTAAAATTATTTATTAATAAAGATTTGACTTAAAAGAAATTCCTTTAGCTTTTCCAATCAAACCTTTTTTAGTATCGGGAATATCTTCGCCCAAAGATTTTTTCATATAATCTAAAACTTTTTTCTTTCTAAGAGAAATAGGTAATTTAGAATTAACACAAGGTCCACCAATACAACCGCCCTTACAAAAAGTAACATCAAGAAATCTAATTTTCTTATCAGGTTTATTTAAAAATTTTATAACTTCTCCAATCCCGTCGATAATTTTAGTTTCTTCGCATTTTAAGACATTATCAAGATTTGCAGTTTTTGACAAACCTCCCGAAAGAGGATAAATTTTTGTATAATCATTATAAAATTTATCAAACAAAATTTTTTTCTCAGCATATTTTTTTTCAGAAATTTTCATATCACTAAAAATTTTTTTCAATTCTTTATAATCAATAACATAATCAATAATTTTAGATTGTTTTGCTTCTGTTTTTTTAAAATGACAAGGAGAAATAAAAACTATTTTATGATTGGGATAAGTTTTTTTACAAATTCTCGCCATCGCAACCATCGGACTATCGATGGAGATTAAATTTTTTTTATATTTTGGAAATTGTTTGTAGATTGTTTCAACAATTCCAGGACAAACACTTGAAATAACTAACTCTTTAGAATTTTTTAATTTTTCATGATAATCTCGATTAATCATTTTCGCCCCGAAAGTCAATTCCACAACTTTATCAAAACCTAATTCTTTTAGTTGAAAAATTATTTGTGGATAAGAAAAATCAACAACAAAACTCGGAGCAAGCATCGCAACATATTTGCCATTCAGTGGAAAATTCAGATCACCAATTTTCATATTTTCTTGAAGAATGCAAAACTTTTAAAGGTTGCTAGCAAATATTATTACAAGCCCTGGTAGCTCAGCCTGGATAGAGCGACTGCCTTCTAAGCAGTAGGTCGCAGGTTCAAATCCTGTCCGGGGCATTTATACAATTAACAAAGTGAAATTATATTTCTACAGATTTAAACTTCAAACTCCGAGAGTTTTTTTTAAATTTCAAATTTATCAAAATCTTGTGCTAAAACAGAATTTTTAAAAATTTTCTTCGCAGAATTCAAAATGTCCTTCGGATTTTTAGTATATCTTTGACTAATATGAGTTAAAATTAATTTTTTAGATTTAGACTTTTTTGCAATTTCTGCACTTTTACTTGCATTCAAATGTTTATATTCATCAGCTTTGTCTTTTAGTTCGTCACCAAAAGTAGATTCACAAATTAACAAATCAGAATTTTTTACAAAAGGAATAATTTTATCATTAAATGAAGTATCCAAAACAAAAGAAATTTTTTTGCCTTCTTCTTGGTAAGTTAAATTTTTCGCAAGAAATGTTTTTCCATTAAAGGTAATATTTTTCCCTTCTTTAAATTTTGAAATAATTGGTCCAGAAAGTTTTGTTTTTTCTAATTTCTTTTTATCAATTCTCAATAAACTTTTCTTTACAAAAGAATAAGCATTGCACGGAACTCCGTGAGTCATTTTTTCTGCTTCAAGATAAAAATCTTCTGTTTCAAAAAATTTTCCAGAAACTTCTTGAACTTCAATTTTAAAATTTTGTTGGAAAGCAAAAGTTTTCAAAATCTGATTTACAAATTCTTTTGTTCCTTTTGGTCCGTAAATAAAAAAAGTTTGATTATATCCACTGAAACTTAAAGTTTGTAAAAGCCCAGGAATCCCTAGGACATGATCTCCATGCCAATGCGTAATTAACAATCGCGTAATTTTTCCAGGATTAATTTTTGCAATTCGTAATTGTCTCTGCGTTCCTTCTCCACAATCAATTAAAATATTTTCATTTTTGTGATTAAGTAAAATAGAAGTATGATTTCTTTCCTTACTAGGAATAGCGTCGGAAGTTCCAAGAAAAACTAGTCCAGTCATTTCTAAATAAATAAAAAAACGTTTATATAATTGTCTATTTCAATCAAAAATTAGAGAAATTATTTCTTTAGTGCAGTTGATGCTGGAGAAATGCAAATTATTGTATCTCCTCGCAAAAAAGTCAAACCAAGATTTTTTTTAACCTCGCCGTTTTGCATCTCTTTTACATTGTCCATCACTAAATTAATGTGGATGTCAAAAGCTAAGAGAGTTCCGACAAATTGTTTGTCTCCTTTCAAATAAACTAAAACTTCTTTCCCTTTAGAACTGTTCAACAAATCCAAAGGTCTCTCAATACCGCTTACCATAATTTAATTCATCAAATTCTATTTATAAAAGTTTCGTAGTTAAAGAGAAAATACATCTTATAGAAAGATATTTAAACAAAAAATCAAAAACTTTAATATGAAACTAGGAAAAAAAATATCTGGCGGAAAATATAATCGTAGTCATGGGAAAAAACTTTGTGAAAAACCAGGGCAAAAAAAATTAATCAAACTTGGAGAGGAAAAAAGAAAAGTATTAAGAGTTCGCGGAGGTAATAAAAAAAGTATTTTATTCTCTGCAAAAT
Source organism: Candidatus Woesearchaeota archaeon (assembly GCA_964517885.1). Lineage (GTDB taxonomy): Archaea > Nanobdellota > Nanobdellia > Pacearchaeales > GW2011-AR1 > RBG-13-33-26. Next base: position 29,012 of record CAZFCT010000001.1, on the reverse strand, counting down.
TTGTAAACATCCAAGGAAAAGAAAAAAACAAAAAAGTAGAAATAAAAAATGTTCTTGAAACCCCTTCAAATAGATTCTTAGCAAGACAAAATGTTATTACAAAAGGAACAATTATTGAAACAGAATTGGGAAAAGTAAAAATAACAAACCGTCCAACACAAGAAGGAATTATCAACGGAATTCTTATTAAATAAATTTAAAAATTTTCTAAAAAAAGTTTTATTTTTTTACTTCTGAAACAAGGTTACAAAAAGAGAAACATTTATATATACAAAAACTTTATAAACCATACGAGAAAATTTTAGAAAATGAATTTTGTAAAAAAATGTCCTGAATGCGGAAGTATCCATTTAACATATGACCCTCATTTAGGAGAAATTATCTGTAATGATTGCGGACTTGTCGTCGAAGAAAAGATGGCAGACAATGGCGCAGATTTATCTGGAAAGTTTGACAAAGATGAAAAAAAAGGACGTGGCGGAGCACCAATTTCTATGCAAAAATTTGACAAAGGTTTAACAACAAATGTCGGTGAAATTTCAGATATTTACAAACTCGAACCAGGACAAACAAGAAAATTCTTAAGATTAAAAAAATGGCAAGAAAGAGTTTCAACTTCTATTGAAAGAAATTTAAGATTAGCCATGGCAGAATTAAGAGTCATCGCATCTTATCTAAACCTCCCAAATGTTGTTAGAGATGAAGCATCAAGACTTTACAATTATGTTTTACAAAGAGGTCTAGTCAGAGGAAGAAGTATGGAATCAGTAATCGCTGCTTGCTTATATGCTGCTTGCAGAAGATACAATATTCCAAGAACACTTGATGAAATGGCAACAGCATCAGATGTTGAAAGAAAAGAAATCGGAAGAACTTACAGATTTGTAATAAGAAAACTCGGAATTAAAGTAAAACAAAGTTCTCCAAAAGATTATATTTCAAGATTTTCTTCAGTATTGAAACTTTCTCCAAAAACACAAAACGACGCATTAAGTGTTTTAAAAAATGCAGAAAAAGTAGAACTAACCTCTGGAAGAGGCCCAGCAGGAATTGCTGCAGCAGCACTTTATGTCGCAGCATTAATCAACGACGAGAAAAAAACACAAAGAGAAGTTGCAGACATCGCAGGAATTACAGAAGTAACAATTAGAAATCGATATAAAGAATTAATTGAAAAACTAAAATTAGAAGATAAAATAAAAGAGAAAGAATCTAAACAGAAATAATGGAAGAAGTTGAAGAAGAAAAAAAGGTGATTGATTTACCTAAAATTCTTTTATATTTTTTTGAGATTGTAATTCTAGCATTATTAGGTTCTTATGTTTACTTCTCCATGATGGGAAATGACGATTACGAAGGAGTTTACAGCGACCACGCACAAAAAGAATTGATAAGAGCACTTTTCACAAGTTTAAAATTACAAGACATTCACGAAATACCTTATCTAAAAATAACTCCAAGAATCCAAATTTACATTCAACAAGAAAAATTTTTTATAAATTCATATTATCTCGAAGTTAAAAACGGAGAAGTAATCATCGAAGACGGAGTAATCCAAGAAAAAGATATTATTATCCACACAACAGAGGAAGAAATTCAAAAAATAATTGAAAACGAAAATTACATACGAGAATCATTAATATCTGGAAAAACAAACATAGAAAAAACAACAAGTGATTTTATATTATTCTCAAAAGGTTATCCCGAGTTATTTATTTCTAGAAATGCGGAATAAAGGATTCGAACCTT
>CAZFCT010000001.1:0-27163 GCA_964517885.1 Candidatus Woesearchaeota archaeon | reverse complement strand
AAGGTTATCCCGAGTTATTTATTTCTAGAAATGCGGAATAAAGGATTCGAACCTTTGTAGGCACTGAGCCAACAGATTTTGAGTCTGTCCCGTTTGACCACTCCGGCAATTCCGCATAATAAAAATATAAATTATGAATATAAAATATAATTGATTATGCCTATAAAAAGTTTTAGAATTATTTCTATAATTGTTTTGCTAATAATAAATTATGAATATCACTAATTTTCATGCCACCACCAAAATTAATTCCAAGAACAGTTGTAGGCGTAATTTTTTTACATTCTGTTTCGCTAAATAAATTATCAAAAATTAATTCATCAACAAACTGCTTATTATCATTATATTTCCCAGTCAAATCTCCAATCTCTGTAATAGCAGAATTCAAATACCAAGGATTTCTAGAACTAGATTTCCCTCCCTTATATCTATACGCTTTGTAAATATAAATTCCTGAATCAAGAGAAAAAATTTCCTTCGTTTGCATTCGCTTAACTTCACTTAAAGTATTAACATTTGAAGAAGCATAATAATAAGATTTATCTTCATCAGAATAATCAAAAACGCCAACAGAATAAGGAAGAGTACAACCCTTTCCTAAAAATACAATATCTCCTGGCTGAAGAATTCCAGTATTAACTAATTCAAAATTTAAATTAGAATCAAGTTCAGACATTAATTCATTTAAATTATAAGTTGAAGCAACACCCACACCATCCATACTCGAACTAGAAATTCCTTTTATATCTAAACCAGAATATAAAATTCTTCTTAAAAAACCAACACCACCTAATTCACTACCAAGAAATTCCTTTGCTTCAGAAAGAATTCTTGCAGCCATATTTGTATCAACACTTTCTTCTTCTTTATTAACAATTGTCGTCGGAGAATCAAGTTTATATATTTCTTCCTGTGTGTCTTTAGGAAGATAATCAATAATTGCTTCTGTAGGAAATTCTTCTTTATTAGAAGATTTAACTCTCCAAAAAACATAAACAGGATGTTTATCATCACTCAAATCTTCTTTGTAATATCTAAAAACAGGCCCATTATTAGAATAACCATTCCAATCAAATAAACTCGCAATATTATTTTCTTCATCAGCCCATCCAATAAAAATTGCATTATGTCCAGAATCATTTCTAAAAACATAAGAAATTAAATCTCCTGTTTGCAATTGAGATAATTTATCTTTTTCAGATAACTTCGTCCCAACTTTTTCACAATTTTTATAAACAGCAAAATAAGGGAAAGGTTGCCCAGACAAATGAATAGTTGTAGAAACTGTATCAGAACTGCATGGTTTTTTCAAACATTTTTCATTAGCAATTGTATAAGATTTCTTTTCTTCATCAGAATAAACACAAAAAGATTTAATATTCAAATCAGGATAATCACTTTTTGCATTTCTATAAACTTGATATGCTGCATCAAAACAATGTTCATAAACATCTCTTGAAGCACTTTTTCCTTCTAAATTCTGCGTTGATTCTAAAACTACTTTTTGTAAATCACTTAAAGAATTAACCTCCACATTTTCTATTGCAGATTGATAAGTTTGTGTAGTTTCAACAGTTTCAACAGTTTCCTCTGAAGAAGGAATATTTTCTCCTTGAGAAGTAATATCTGAAGAAGTAACCTTATTCTCTACAATTAAAGAACGAAGAATAGAAAAATAAGTATCCCCTTTTAATAATAATAACTTCGCTTTCTGGTAACTCCAAGGAGATTTATCAAAAATACCTTCTATCAAAAGAATTTTATTTCCATATTCTTCTTCTGATTCAATCTCTTTAACTTTTGAATTAAATTCAGATTCACTTAAATAAATCCCTTCTTTTTGCAAAGTAGAAATTGTAGTTTCTGTAAGATTCTCCAAAGTGTTCTCTTCAACTGAAACAGTTTTTATAACTTCTTTAACACTTTCTGTATCAATCCAACATTTCATATTTTTATCATCACAATAACCAACATCAACCCATCTTGCATTATCAGTATCATAATTAGTGTCTGAATTTTTCCCAGGATTTGAAGTTGCACAAACACGAGTAATTCCTTGTGTATAAATTGCAGGATCAATTGCAGATTCAACTCCCTCTTGAACATTCAAATTAAGTAAATTATACAAACTAGTTGTTCCAGAAATACATTCTTTCTGTGTCGTAATTTTTGTTGTTTCTGCTTGGTTTGAAAGATATTCATCTTTAGCATAATTAATTGCAAATTCAGTTGTAACAGATTTAAATCCGCATTCCTCTTGGTCATTTACACTTATACAAAGTTGTTGATACCCAGAAGTTCCAGTAATATCTTTTGATTCTGTTGCATAACCTCCAGCATTAACATAACCAGACGCAACAGTCAATACAGAAGATGTATCCTGATAATAAGAAGTTTCTGGATTTCCCTTTAAATAAACTTTATAATACGCACCCAAATTTTCCCCAGCATAAATATGATAAAATACTTTGTAATGTGAAATTGCAGGAACCGTCGCTGTTGTCAAAGTATTTTCTTCAAACTTTCCATAAAATTGTGTAGGAGAATCTGCAGTTGTCAAACTATCAATTAAATCCGCACCAGAAGGAGCAACACCAGAGACAAAATTTTTACAAACCTCATTCTGAATTACTTCTTTTGTTCTTAATGTAAATGCTTCTTTTATATTAGTTCCATAATAATTTGAAAAATATGACAAAGCCTTATCTGAATTTTCTAAAGCATTCTGCACAGTAAGATATTCTCCTCCTCCACGAACATTTTGTCCAAGCATAACTTCAATTAATTTAGGAATAACTATGTCCGCAAGAGGAAGTGCTTGTTCCCAGAAAAAATCACAGATGTAGATACTATACATTTCATCACAAATTCCCGCCATCTTTCCAGTATCTAAACTTTCTTGTAAACAACCCCTATAAGAAGTTAAAACAGATAAGAAAGAATCAACACCTGCTTTTACACCTGTAAGACAAATGGGAATTAAAATTCCTTCTTGAGCATTTGGTAAACATAAGACTAAACTTCCAATAATTCCTGTCTGCGCAACATTACTAACAGGATAACTTCCTCCAAAATCACATCTGCTCGACGGACAAAGGACAGGATCACAAACATTAAACAATAATAAACATTCGTCAGGGGACATAAAATCTTGACATGCAAAATCAGGAACATCCACAGCAGGTTCTCCAACACTAACTCTAATTCTCCCTCCACAATTTGTATTAATTTGAACTTGTCCTGTTGCTGGATAAGCATTCGCTGCTTGCTGAATCGCATCCAAAGCACAATCAACAAATTTCTTCGCATTAGATTCACTCAAACCAGGAACCTGACTAAATGGCTGTCCTGTTCCAGTATTAATTAAAATACATTCGTCATCACCATAACTTGAAGAAGAAAATTCTTCTAAACCATTTGAACCAACATTACACAAATAAAAACTATTAACTTTTCCAGAAGCATCATAAGCCCTAATATTTCCTGCAACAGGAAGTGTCTGTTTTGTCGCTGCATACCAACCCTCATCTAAATCAAAAGGAACAACAGCAGGTAATCCCTTGTAAGGTTCTGTTTCATAATATCTTAATTTCTCATTCTTGTAAGGATTTTGATAATTTGAAGAATCATATTTCTCAAAATAAATATTAAGTAATTCTGGAGGATAATCATTTGTCTCTACCAAACTTAAAGAATGATAATCATAAATCGCAAGTTTACCATCTAAATTTTTAATTGGTAATTTAGAACTTCCACCTGAAGAATCCAAAACAATAACATATTTCTTTCCAGAATATTTTCCAGACAAAGTTTGAACAATTGCAATAGGAGAATTAGAAGATTCATTAGGAATTTGTTTACCAAGATTTGTAACAGTCAATCCTTGATATTCTAATTTAGTTGTTCTCTCTCCAGAAGACAAAGAATTAATTTGCGACGGATTAACATTATTTAATGAACTTGAAATTGTTTGTCTTTCTAAATAATAATTTGAATTAGATTTTATATCAGAAAGTTCAGAATAAAGTTCAGAGTAAGCAATTTTCTTAAGTTCACTACTTGCGGAATTATCATTCAAAACTGCAGAATAAAGTTCAATATTTCTTAAATCCTCAACAGAATAATAATTATTTTCCCAACCAGAATAATCAAGAATTTGCAAAATATCTTCTTTATTAATTGAATCTCCTTTTCCAGAAGGGTCTGTAATTACATCAGGAATATCCAAATTCTGAGAAACTTTATTATTAACTTGTTCAGAATAACCTTTCATAAAAGAATCATCATTTACAACTTGTTCCAATAAAAATTGCGTTGTAGAAGATTGCTCTTGTAATTCTTTTATTTTTTTATTTTGCTCATCAACTATTTTTGTCATTGATTCAACATCTTTATTAATTTGTTCAGAATTATCAGAAAGACATTTATCTATTGAAATATATTCATCATTATCAACTAAACCAGCACATTTCTCAAACCAACCTTCTGCTCCCCTCATAACATATTGTCTTGCAATACCTGCGCCACCAAGTCCAGAAATAAAATTTTTCGTAACTAAAATTGCTCCAGTAGCAAGACAAGTTTTTTGTAATCCATCGACGACAATTCCCAAATTGTCTGAAATTTCTTCAAAACTCTCAATTGTATCATTCAAATCTTCAATAATATTTTCAATTTGATTCGTCGATAAACTAATCGCTCTCTTCTCAATTCCAATCTGAAAACTAAAATTCGCTTTTGTTCCAGCGTCGTTAATATTTGAAGTCAAAGAAACTTTCGCAACTTTTTTCAAATTAATTTCATTTAAAGTGATAGAAGAATCTGCAAAATCTTTAGGAATATCTTTTTCAATGGTAATAGTATCAGAACCAAATTCTTTTTTAATTGCGTCCATCACACCTGCGGTGCTTATACTCGTTTTTATCTTCGCAGAATTTTCTGTAGCAGAAATCAACTGCAAATAATCTCCCCCATCATTCTGTAAATAAACCACTTTATCTTTTATTAAATTGTAAGAATGAATCTTTCCAAATTTATCTAAGACAGTAACACTAACACCATATTCCTCAAAAGTAGGTTCATAAATTCCTTCCAAAGAAATTGTTTTTATTTTTTTATTTATTAAAACAGAAGTCATATCAGAATTATCACTTGAAAGTTTGTAAACTAATCTACAAGGAACAGGAATAAGCGCATCAGGATAATTAATTTTAAACTGCTCGCACAATTCAGCAGCAACTCTTTTTTGATTAACAAAATATGCAAGTTCAATTTCTGAAGATAAAGCTTCCTCACCATAACTGAAATCTCCAAAATATATCTCTGAAGAATACTTATTGATTATTTCATCATAAGAAGTCATTGCTTTTTCATAATGTTCTTCATAATCAGAAAATAATTCTCCATCAACAGAACCCGCATAATTAACTATGAAAACATCTGTTCCAAAAACATTTTTAGAATCTCCAAAATCTATTCTAAATAATTTTTGTTTATACGCAAGAAGCCTAGATAATCTATTACTTGCACCAGCAATTCCCTTCAGAGCATCAGAAACAGAATCAATAATACCGCTGCCCTCTTGTTTTGATTCAATTAAATCTCCAACAACAAAATCAATAGAAGACAAATCACTTTCACTAAGTTTAGTTCCAACAGATTTTGGCATTGAAACAAAATAGATAAACAAATCATCTATTTTATTAGAATTATATTTTGTTCCAGCATAACCAAGATAAATTGCATTTTCACCGTCGTTGTATAAAAAATCACCAATACCAACTTCACTTTCAACTCCATTAATATTTAATGATAATTTAGGACTAACTCTCAAATCAAAAGTGTTTGTCTTATCATCTTCAGTACATTTTATTTTAACCAAGTGTGAAAAACCTTTTTTATCAATTTCTCTCACAACACATTTATTATCCAAAAATTTCTCTCCAACACCAACTTCAATAATTTCCCCACTTATACTAAGTTGCGCTCTTGTATCTGGATTTTCAACATCAACAAGTTTTAATCTTACACCCGCACCACACGCAATATTTGGAACAGGAATTATATCTGAGGTTTCTCCTTTTTTCAAAGTCACACCTGAAATTTTTTTATTATCTCCATACAAAGAAATCGTTGCCTCATCCACATCAACAGAATCTATTTTTAAATAACCTCTTCTTCCCCAGAATTGATATAAATCTTTGTTTATTTCCCATTCCTCTTCATCAAGTTCTGGAATATAAAAAACAGCATTACCAAAACCCAGCGCTTCATTAACATCGTATTCCAAATATGCTGTTAAATTACCTTCGATAACACAAAATTCTCCAACAGGAAAACCCAAAAAAGAAGCGTCACGACAATTTTCTAAAGCAGAAACATTCTCTTGTTTCTTTAAATTAATAACAACATAACCAATATTCTCTAAAACAGATGAAGTTAATTGTGTATCTGTATCTAAAGCAGCTCTCGCAGGGTAAAATGCAACTCCTGAAACATAAGGAGATAATTCTCCTGTAATTGAAACACTATCTATAAAATTAATATTAACAAGAGGATTTACTTTTGTAACAGCAAGTTTACAAAAAACAGGAACATCATTTTCCTCAATCAAATCTTGTCTCACAACTGCAGGCGTGCAACCAAAAGGTTCAATTTGAACAATAAAATCTGTTCCTTCTCCACAAGAAGTTTCAATATTACTTGATGTAGAAATCCCATACTGACTCAATTGAGGAGTTGAACTTGTCCAAGCAGAAACAAAACCCAAAAATAAAATTCCAAATAAAAAAAGAAATCCGAAAAGTTTCATTTTTTTTATCATATTAAATTAACCTCCAAACCATTTTCTTCAAAAAGCAAATAATTACTCTGAAGTTCTTCAATTGTCCTCGGAGTAGAAAATTTATTTGCATTAATTTTGATAGTACTTGAAGATTTAATAAGATTATTAGAAATAGAATAATCCTGTTTTCCACCACCAGCAAGAACATTTGAAACTATCTGCGCAGGAACAGTAATATCAAAACATTTCTTTTCTGTAAATCCGAGTAAACCGCCAATACCAGTTTGAGCAACATCTATACATTGTTCTGTAGTAGTTTCCTGAAAATTAATTGAAGAATTTTTATAAACATAAACTGAAATTTCATAATCCCCCTCGCTGAGATTAACTTTAGTTTGTTCCGGATAAGAAACAATCTTTGAACCAGAATCAGAAGTAAAATAAATTATGGCGGGTTCATTATAACGCAAATCTCCAACAGACAAATCAACATCTAATTCATAAAGTTTATTCAAAACAATGTTTACATTTCCTTCTGCAACAGAAGAATACAAATATTTCATTTCATCAAAACCTTCTGCTCTCACAAGAATATAACCGTTTACACACTGAGGAAATTGAGCATCTAAACTTCCAGAAGAAGATTCTCCAATATAACAAGTTGTCCCAAAACACTCATAAGAAATCTGTGCATCAACAGAATTCAAATCAGAATCAAAAAGATTTACAGAAGTAAAAGAATTTTTATCTTTGCAAAATTCATTTTCAATATTCTTTGCAGAAGTATCCAAAGATTTTCTTGGTTGATTTCCTTGAATTACAACAGCAAGAGGAAACTGAAAAATTTCATCTCCGTCGTAAATTTGAACTAAAACAGGATAATTAAGATTATAAACAAAATGATATGGAACATAACAAAATCCTAAAATTCCAAGTCCTTCTTGATTTCCAACAGGCATAGCAATCAAAGAAACCCCTTCAGAAGGAAGAACCTCAAAACTATTTGCCCAATCTTTTGAATTAATAAATCTCACATTTTCATTAATCCCTGTATCAACATAAAAATATTTCTCTTCAGAACTAATTGGATTTTCCGTAGATAAAGCAAGAGTATTTGTCTCGATTGCATTTTTTAAATCATCAAAAATTTCTTCTGCACTCCAAACAAGAGGACTACAAGTTAATTCAACACCGTCGACAGGAGCAAAAAGTCTAAGTGTATCAACACCATAATTTTCCAAAAATAATTCTTCCTGTTCTTTTTCATAAAGTTTCATCGCAGAAGTATACAAATCAAAAATTTTAGATTTAACTTCAACATTATGATTAGAAACAACGACGCTGTCTTCTCCTTTATTAACTGATAAATCAAGATTCATTGAAACAACAACATCTCCTTTTTTCATATCAACAACTGTTTTTGATTCACCAAGAGAAATTTCAAAACCATCTTCGTAATAATTATCAAAATTACAATAAGAAATTCTATCATCAATAAAATCCGCGAGAGATTTTTCCATATCTTGTTCTGTTGGAATTTGTTCTCTTTGAATATTATTTCCAGAAACATAATACCAGTAAGGAATCGGATTTCCGAAAAGATTTAATTGTGATGAAAAAGGCATATAACTTGAACCCGGTTCAAATTCAGGAAGTTCAATATATCCTGCTTGGGCACCCAATAAATTTATTCCAATTTGTGTTTGTTCTTCTACACAAGATAAAAATGTAGTATAAACTGGTTGAATACTGGCGGGAAGAGAAACAGAAGAAATATTTTGTCTAAAGATTAAATAAGTAACAATTCCCCCAACAACTAAAATTGCGAGAATAATAAAAATTGTAACTTGTCCACGACGATTTTCGTGATTATCTATTTTATTTTTTATCATTATCAACATACTCCTTTATTAATTCTAAAATAGACGTATTAATATCTTTTTGTATTTTATTCTTAAATTTCGCCCAAAGTTTTTCATCCTCTATTAAAAGTAAATATTTTTTCATTTAGGTAATTAATAATTAATTGCTTATAAAAGTTTCTAAATAAATAACAAATTAATTAAATAAATAATTAACTAAGTAAGTTAGTTATAAAAAAGGAATAATCTTTTAAAATATATTCTTTTAGTAAAATTAATTTCAACTTCCTGTGGAGTTGTAGAATTCGTAAAAAACCGCAGGTAGTTTTTAGGTCCCATAGTCCAATGGCTAAGACGTGTCCTTGACGTGGACAAGATCGCAGTCCGATTCTGCGTGGGACCATTTTCAGTTGAATGAAATGAAGCTGAAATAATATTCTAAAATCGGATGTCCGATTCCGAGCGTTTGTAAGAATGCCAGAAATTTTTAATGCAATTTTTGCGGGCGCGAGTTACGTGGGACCATTATAATAATTTATAAATTAAGAAATTATTTAATTATATGAAAAGAATAGGTGTAAAATATTGTCCTCGATGTGGAACTGCAAATTCTCTAACAGATTCTTATTGTATAAAATGTGGTTATGCTTTTGTTCAAAAAAAGAGAAAAAATAACCTAAACAAAATTTTAATTTTAATAGCAATTTTAATTATTGGATGGATTTTTTATAGAATATTTACCAGTCAACCAATAATTCCTACACAAATTTCAAATCTTTTTCAAAATGCAAGTTTGAACTCAACATTAAATTTAACAAAATAATCAAAATTTATTTTTCCCACCTTTGCTCTGTCCCCAATTTTCTCCCAAAATATCAAACTTAAATTCTGATTTATTCATTTTTGAAACATAGCATAAATCTTCAAACAAACTTTCAGGAATACATCTCTCTTCAGCAAAATAATTTTTAAGAGAAGAATAATTAGAATTTAATCTATTTGCAAGTTCACTTATCGACGGACAATTTATTTTTTCTAAAACTTTTTGCAAAAATTTCCTCTGCATTCCTTTTGGAAACTGAACTCTCATAAATTAACTGCGGGACTGCAGTATAAAAAACTTTTTAAACCGATTTTAACAACCAATTTTATGAAAATTCCTAAAACGACAAAAAGATATTGTCCTTATTGTAAGAAAAAAACAGAACAGAAAATCAAATTAGTTTCTACAGGAGCAAAGAGAGGAGCCCTAAAGAGAGGTTCAAAACAAAGGGCAAAACTTAGAGGAAAAAACAGAGGAATTGGAAATTTAGGAAGATGGAGTAAACCCGCAGTTTCAAAATTCAAAAGAAAAACTAAAACAAATAAAAAAACAAACATAATGTATACATGCTTAACTTGCAAAAAATCTAAATACCAGAAAAAGGGAAGAAGAGTTGGCAAGATAATACAAGAATAAAATGGCACAAGCAAAAAGAAAAAAGAAATTTTTTGAAGTGGAAATTCCAATAATTGGAAAAGAAACACAAATGCAAGCTTACGAAATCGAAGAACTCAATAATAGATTTATGAAATATGATTTAACAAGGGCCTTGAAAGGAAAAAGTGTTATGCTTACATTAAATGTAAAAGTTGAAGACAAAAAAGCAACAACAATACCAAAAAAACTCGAAGTAATGCCTTATTTTATTAGAAGAATGGTTCGAAAAGGAACAAATTATGTCGAAGATTCTTTTGATACAGAATGTAAAGATGCTTATTTGAAAATAAAACCTTTCTTAGTTACAAGAAGAAAAGTTTCAAGAGCAGTTAGAAAAGCTTTGAGAAACGAAGCAAAAAAAGAACTTTTAGAATATGTTAAAACAAAAAACGCAGAAGAACTTTTCTCAGAAATTTTACAAAATCAGTTACAGAAAAAATTAAGTATAAAACTCAAAAAGATTTATCCTCTCGCCCTCTGTGAGATAAGAATCTTAGACGCAAAAAAGAAATAATTAAATTATCAGAAATCTTTTAAACCATTAATAATTAATATTAAAATGAACCTAAATGAATTTCTTACTGAAGCAATAGCTAAGAGATTAAAAATTCCAAAAGAGAGAGTAACCTCCGAATTTATGAAAAAATATTACGAAGAACATGTGGGGGAATTAAAAAATTTATTTGAAAGTGATGTTGCTACCCTATACTTGAAACATGTTAACTTAGATGAAATTTATAGGGAAAGACTTTTCGAAGAAGCCCAACAATTTATAGAGAAGTTATAATAAGAAATCTTTTAAACCATTAATTCTATCAAATAATTATGCCTGTATAGCTCAGTGGCAGAGCATCGGTTTTGTAAACCGGAGGTCGGGGGTTCAAATCCCTCTACAGGCTTTTTCTCATATAATTGAACGAAGTGAAATTATATTTGTAAGATTTGAACTCGCTTAAATCAGAAGGATTTCGTCGGGGGCGAGCGTTTGCAAAAATGCCGAAAATGTTTATTGCAATTTTTACGGGTGCGAGTAAAATCCCTCTACAGGCTTTTAATTATAATGAGAGTAATTGAAAATTATTCCCCTTCCACCTTTTCTGCTTTTCCACTTTCAAATAATTCCTGTAATTAATTGTGAAGTTTTCATAATTAAGATAAATAAAAGAAAGTTATAAAATTATTCCCCTTCAACTTTATCTGCTTTCCCACTTTCGACTAAAATTTTCACAATTTCTCTAGGAAGATTTGCAATTTGCCCTTTTTCAAAAGGACCCATTTTCTCCCCATTTAATCCCATAAATTCTTCAACATTTTCCTTAAAAACAATAAGTTCATTTTTCTTTTCATCTTTTTCACCATTAAGTAAATTCCCCAGTTTTTTTTCAGAAATATCAATCGCTTTCATTAAATCATCAAACAACAATTTTTCAAAAGCAAGCATATTATCAAAATCCTGTTTAGAAATCCCAGTCTCAGCAGCAATTAAAACCAAATTCAAAATCTTTTTCTTTCTTCTTAAAATTAATTCTTTAAACAACGTAATCGCATTCTCTAATTGTTTCTTTGTTTTTACAATAACATCAGAAAAAACATCATTATCCTTCGACGCAATTTCCTTTTTCTCTTTAAGATAATCAGAAACTTCTGTAATAAAATTCTTCGGTAAAGGTTGAAGTTGGTCAGAATATCTCTCTTTTCTAGACGCTTCATAAATATCATTATAAGTTATCATACTTAAAGTATAAATCACCTGTTTTTAAGAATTATTGTGTAGTAAAATTTGAGTTCTATCAGGTTGCATCATAAAAACCCGCAGTTAATTTTATTTGTTAAAACCAACTCTAGATAAAAATTCTTTCCCATCAATTCTTCCAAGAGTTCCTTTTCTCGCTTCTTTTTCATTAAACTTTTTTTCTTTAGGAATAGAATCATTATAAAGCAAAACAGGAACAGGATCTGCAGAATGAGCTTTCAATTTACAAGGAGTTGAATGATCTGCAGTAATTGCAACTTTTATTTTATTCGGAGGGCAAAACTTTCTCAAAAAATTAAAAAAAGTTTTATCAATATATTCAAGCATTTCTTTTTTAACAAAAGGTTTATTATCGTGCCCAGGCAAATCTGTTTCTTTCAAATGAACATAAGCATAATCAAATTTTTTATAATTTTTTTTAATCGCTTTCGCAGAAAAACGACACGCTTTTTTCAAACCAGCCCACAAACTTTCATAAGAATCAATCTCTTTTGATTTTGGATATTCAAAAGCAAAATTTGTCATTCCACAAACTTTCGCAAAACCTTTTTCCAAGGGCATATAATTAACAGACATCCACTTCTTGTAATATTTCAATTTAGGAACTTCAACACCAGCACCACGAATTAATAAAAAATTTGCAGGCAAAAGCCCCTTTTTTCTTCTCGCCTCATTAATTGGATGCTTATCTAAAACCTCAAACGCTTTCTCCAAAAAATCATTAACAACATTCGCAGAATACTGAGTGTTTTCTTCTTCATCAAGAGGTTTAACAGAAGAAATTTTATCATGAATCAAACTTTTTCCCCCACTATAAACTAAATCATTTCCAGAAAGATTATCAGAAAATCCACCCTTAAAAATTAAAACCCCTCTATGTCCCAAAGTTGCTTTGAAAATAAAAGGAACAGCAAGTTTAATGTTATTCAAAGATTTAGCAAGTGCTTCTGCTTCCCAAGTTTGTAAATTTCTCCCAGCCCGTCTATCTAAAATGTTCTCATTCTCATAAGAATCTATAGTCGCAAAATTCACTCTCCAAGCCAAATCTCCTCTAACTAATTTAATATTTGTCCCTCTCGCTTCTAATTGCCCTCTTGTAGAAGAAATCAAATCATTCCCAAAAATTGAAACAATTGCTTCGTCAGATTCAGGAACAAAACCCGGTTTAACAGAATACATATAACCCATTTCTCCTCGTGAAGCCAAAAAATCTGCGTTCGGCATTTGAGCCGCCTCAAGAGGAGTTTTCTCTCCAAGTTGCTTATTCGGCAAATCACCCATTCCGTCAACAATAACAAATATCCCCTTCATTTTCCTCTATAAATAATAGGAATTAATCTTTATAAAAATTTATGTATGTAAAGTAAAGAGAAAACATATAAATCAAATTTAACTTCTTAATTCATGTTTGGAAAATTAAAAGAAAAACTTCAAAACTGGACAAAAAATTTAGTTAAAAAAGCAGAAGAAGTTCCCAAAGAAGAAATTGAAAAAGAAATAAAGAAGAATAAAATAAAAAAAGAAAAGCCAAAAAAAGAGAAAGAAATCAAACTTAAAGAAAAATTCAATGTTGGAACACAAAAATTTGAACCAGATTTAGAAGAGTTAGAAGAAGTTACAGAAAAAAAATCTTTTTTTAAGAAAATAGGTTCTAAATTAAATAAAGTAAAAATTTCTGAAAAGGAATTTGAGATTTACAGCGAAGAACTTGAAATGCTTTTGCTTGAGAACAATGTGGCTTTGGAAGTTGCTGAAAAAATTGTGAAAGAACTGAAAGAAAAAATTGTAGGAAAAGAACTTTTAAAAAAAGAAGTTGAAGAAGAAATCAAAGATTCTTTTAAAGATATAATTCGTGAAATTTTAATCTCGCCTTTAGATTTAATTGAAGAAATTAAAGAAAGTAATTTGATTGAAAAAAAACCTTATGTAATTTTATTTTGTGGAATTAATGGAACAGGAAAAACAACAACTATTGCAAAAATTGCAGAACATTTGAAGAGCAAAAAATTATCTTGTGTCCTAGCTGCAGGCGACACTTTTAGAGCAGCAGCAATTCAACAGTTAGAAGAACACGGGGAAAAAATCGGCGTGAAAGTAATTTCTCACGAGTATGGTTCAGACCCCGCATCAGTTGGTTTTGACGCAATAAAATTCGCAGAAAAAAATAATATCAACTGCGTTTTAATTGACACCGCAGGAAGAATGCACACACAAAAAAATTTATTAAAAGAAATAGAAAAAATCGTCAGAGTTTGTAAACCAAACAGAAAGATATTTGTAGGAGAATCAATAACAGGAAACGACGCAGTCGAACAAGTCAGAAGTTTTGATGAAACAATCGGAATCGACGGAATTGTCTTAACAAAAGCAGATATCGACGAGAAAGGCGGAACAGCACTTTCAGTCGGTTATGTCACAAAAAAACCAATCCTTTATTTAGGAACAGGACAAGCATATGATAAAATAGAACCTTTTAACAAAGAAAAATTTTTAGAAAAATTAGGATTATAAAATCTATTTAATAAAATAAACTTCCACATCAGAATTATTATAAATCAAATTAAAATTCTCAGAATATAAAAAACTAGAACTCATTGGTTGTTGAGGAAAGTTTAACATTAAAATATATTTTTCTCTCATCCGGTTTGTAGAAACAAAATAAGTCACATTCAGAGATTCAAGAGCATTTAGTGTTTTATTTAAATCAATTGAATAAAAAATAGGGTCAGTAAAAAGAGAATCATCTGGAAAACCAGTAACATTATAATATTTGTCATTAATTAACAAACTGATAAATTTTTCATCACTTAAAATTTTCCCATTCAAATTTTGAGAAATCCACAAAGCTCCCCCTATTTCTCCCTCAGAATTATCATAAAAAATAATTCGTTCCATATTATTAAAATAACCCGTAGTAAAAAAGAATAAAACAGAAAAAATTACAAAAAAATAAAAAAACTTTTTTGGAATTTTCACTATTAAAATTATAAAGAAAAGTAGATAAGAAAAAGATCTTTGTTCATAATGAACCAATCCAAAAGCCATAGCAAGAATGTAAGCAGGTAACATTGAAACAAGAAGAGATTTATCTTCTTCTGGAATTTTCTTGAATTTATTCACATCCAAACATAATTTAAGTAAAAAAGTAAATCCCATTAAAAGGATAATTAAATTTTGCCAATTAAGAGGGGAAATTCTTAGAAATTTATAATAATTAACATAAGGGCGAACAGGAGAAGGAGTAATTTGATTACTTACAAATCCGAAATTAGAAGAATTAATAAAAAGAGACAAAGAAGAAGAATATGCATTTTGTGCTGCAGAAACAGCAGTATTTTCAGCATGGGTTATTAAAGACTCCCCAGCAAATATAAAAAACAAAAATAAAACCAAGATTAAAATTAAAAAATATTCTTTGAACTTCTTTTCATTGATAATAATTTTAATCTTTTCAGAAAAAGATTTCTTCTTATTTTCTAGAAATCCTTTAATAAAAAAAGAAACCAAAAAACCAAAAGAAGTTAAAATTAAAACAATCCCAGCAGTATAATAACTAAGAGATAATATTGATGCAATTATCAAACAGAAATAGAAGAAAGATTTTTCTTTTTCAAGATAAAGAATAAATAAAGAAATTAATCCAACATAAACCAAATCTCCTCCAAGAAAAGTAAATGTATTTTGCCAAATTTCCACAGGACCAATAACAGCAACAATAAATGCACCAAAAAAAGCAAGAGAATTATTTTTTCTATATAAATAAATTACTTTATATGTAAAAAAAGATAAAATAAAAACTGCCAAAAAAGTTTCAAAAAAACCAGTTAGACTAATCATAGAATAAAAATTACTTGCCAATCCTCCTGCAAAAAGTTTAGAATGGTCTACCATCATGCCCGTATAAAACCCTACATCCGGAATAGTAAAATTACTTACTCCATTGTAAAATAAATTTTGAGTTACAACAGAATTTATATGACTTGTAATTCCATCTCCCCAAAGATTAGTTTTTAATCTAAAAAACCATCTCCACAAAGTTCCCAAAACCGCAAATAAAAAAATTAACCAAAAAATTTTCTTACCATATAAAAGAGTAAATTTTTTTCTTTTTAGAAAAATTACTAATAAAAAAATTACAGATAAAATTACAATTGAGATAAACAAAGAAAAGGAACTAAAAATCCCAATCTTAAATAAACAAAGAGAAAGAATAGTGGAAACAAAAAAAGAAAGAATAACAGAATACGAAAGAAATTCAGATAAAGTAGTTTTTTTGAAAAGAATTCTTGTTAAAAGAGATCCCGGAATAAAGAAAAAAAAAGTTCCTGCAAGTTTAAGCAAAAATTGTTGCATAAAAAAATATAATTATTTAGCTTTTTAAGAATTTAGATAATTAAATTAATTTTTACCCCAATTTTATAATATGCTCAAAAAAATAACTTCTTAAAAAATAGATCAAAATAATTTAATTGTTGAGATTATTACACACAAGAAGAAGAGATTCATAATTTTTTCAATATCTTTTCCTATTTTCCTAATTTAAGATATCTTCAATTTTTTTATCTATTTTTTTATTATACTTTTTTATAAAAAGATGCGCATTTTTTCTTCTTTTTTCATAATTTCCATCTTCAAAAAGTTTCTTAATTTGATTAACAAATTCCTGAGGAGTATCTGCAACAAGAAGGGGAGAATTCTTAATTTTAGATAAAGATTCTAATGGAGATACAACATGAGAAGTACATATCACCGGAAGATTATAAGACAAACTTTCTATTAATTTTATTTTCAAACCAGAACCCAAAAAAATAGGGGCAATGACTAAATCTGATTTTTCATAAACATTTTTTAAATCATCAACAACGCCCAATTTTTCACATTCAGAAGAATCAATTTCCTTACAAACATTTCCTACAACTTTTAATTTTATATTGGGAATATCTTTTTTTAGCAAAGGTAAAACTTGTTTTATAAAAAAATTTATTCCTTCAATATTTTGATGAATACCTGCTCCAACAAATAAAAGATTTTTATCTAATCTTTTTTCTCTAAATTCCTGAAGATTAGTTGAATGTCCGACTTCAATTACCTTGGGTAATTTATTTTTTCCATTTTTTTTAAGAATTTCTTCAAAATATTTTTTTTCTTTATTCTGTATAGCAAGAACAATATCTGCCCGACTTAACCCCTTTGCTTCCTCAATTAAAGAAAGAGACATAGATTGGTTAGTTCCATCAGAAAAAGTATCGTGAGTGTCTATAATTTTAAGCGTATATTTTGGAACATTTTCAAATGCTTTTGACATAATAACATATTCTGCTAAAACAATATCATATTTTTCTTTTTTAAGAATGGAAAATAATTTTTTTTCTAAAATATCTGGAAAAAAAGAATCTAATCCTTTATACCTATCTGAAAGAATTTTATTAAGATTTTTATTTGGAAAAAAGGGTTTTAATAAAAAATATAAAAAAGGAATTTTCTTTTTTAAAAATTTCCCAACATTTCCTAAAAAAAGATTATATTTACAAGAAAAAATTTTATGAGGATTAAAATAAAAAAAATTATCCCATTCTTTTTTCATCTTATGGAAATCTGGTTTTTTTCCAGACGTTGAATCATCAAAAAATAAATCACAAAATAAAAAGTGAATCTCACACCCTTTTTTTTTAAATTCATTAAGTAAATTATAAATTCTAATTCTATTCCCCGCATTTTGAGGATGAGAAGGAATAGGAGAAATAACTAATATCTTTTTTTTCATATTTTAATTAACCTATAAATCTTTTTAAAGTAAAGTATAAATTAGGATTTTTTTTCTTAAGAAAAATCCCCAATTTTCCAATAAGATTATCTAAAAAAATAATGTTTTTATAAAAAAGACGAAAAATAAAAAATTTAATAAGAGAATTAGAATTAAGAAAAGAAAAATAAATTTTTTTGACAGCAGGAATCTCTAAATTATCAAATTCTTCTTTGGATAAAGATTTTTTCATTAAATAAAACATTTTTCTTTTATGTTTTGTAGATTTATAGAAATTATCAAAAGTATCAAATTTAAATTCTATAAATTCTTTTTTTAATTCATCCCAAAAACCTTTTTCGACCAAAAATTCTTTACACATTTCCATAATTTTAATAATATCCATTAGATTTTTATCTTTAATTTTATAAGTAATTGCTCCTTTTCTTAATTTCCTATAATTATACAAATTATTTCTGAGAAGACCAATTTTATTTGCTAAAAGAATTGTTTTTAAATAAAAAAGATAATCTTCATGAAACATTCCTTCAGGAAAAGATATATTTATTTTTTTTAAAAAATCTTTTTTATATAATTTCCCCCAGACACAAAGATTAATTTGAAACAAATTGTTTATATTTTTCCAATAAAAAATTTCATTATCAAAAGTTTTCAGATTAGATAAAGAATAACGAGAATCAGTTTTAACAATTTTCCTAAGGACCCTCCTTTCATAAATTAAATTTGATCCTCCGACTAAAATATCTAAATTATTCTTCTTGCTAATTAAATAAAATAATTCACACATTTTTTTATCAACCCAATCATCTGAATCTACAAAACAAATATATTTTCCTTTAGCAATCTTCATTCCATTATTCCTAGCAACAGACATTCCTTTATTTTTTTGATGAATAATTTTTATCCTTTTATCTATCCTTTTATATTCTTCTAAAATATTTAAAGAATTATCTGTAGAACCATCATTAATACAAATTATTTCAATATCTCTAAATGTTTGGTTAATAACAGAATCTAAACATTCTCTCAGATATTTTTCAACATTATAAACAGGGATTATTACTGAAATTTTTGGATTTTTCATTTTGATTTTTTCTTATTTCTAAATAGAAATATTTTTTTTAACTTTTTATATGTTGAAGGATTCTTCTTTTTTAACCAAATCCCACAAATACCAAAAATCTTATCAAAATAAGAATATATTATAGAAATAAGACAATAAATATTACTAATTTTAGAAAAAAAATAATAATATTTTTTCACATAATTTTTTCGAATTCTTTCAATTTTTTCTAGTTTAGAATAGTTATCAAAGATAACTGATTTAAGAAAAGAAATTTCATTATTAAAATTTCCATTTAATTTTTTTATCCTTTTAATGATAAACCCAGCACCAGAGATAGAATTCTTTAATAAAAATTCCTCTTTATCCAAGAAATAAGGATCCAGTCCAAACAGATTATCATTAAAATCAGAATTACCTTTAAATCTATAAAGATTATCCATTCCTTCATGCCATATAGCGGAATATTGATTTATAAAAACAAAATCAAAATTTAAGAATAATCTATGAAATAAATCTATATCTTCATAAATAAAAAGATCCTCATTAAATAAGCCAATAAATTCAAAAACAGATTTTTTAATAACCATTATACTTGTCCAAAAAAAAGAGAGATATAAAAAGTCATTTGAAAGAAAAAGGTGGTAAATATCTTTATTGTTTCTAAAAAGATAAATATCTCCTCTTCTAAAAGGAGATTTTAATTTTATACCCTCATTTATTTTTTCCATTTGACCACTCTCTTGGAAGTCTAATAACTTATTATTAGATTCTATATACCACATAGAAGTGCAAAAACCTACTTTAAATTCTTCTAATGCATTAACACTATCCATCAAATGGAAAGGCATCCATTCATCATCAGAATCAAGAAAAGCAACATATTCTCCTTTAGAAACCTCAATTCCACAATTTCTTGCCCCAGAAGGACCCTTTTTATGTGTATTTCTTAAATATTTTATTCTCTTATCTTTTTTTATATATTCTTCAGTGATATCTTCAGTATTATCATTACTAAAATCGTCAATAACAATACACTCCCAATTTTTATAAGATTGTTTCAGAACAGAATCAATTGATCGGGAGAGGATATACCCCCTATTATATGTAGGAATTATTATACTTACAAGGGGGCACTCATTATTTTTTATAGATTTATCTTTCATTCCCCTATTTCCTCTTTGATTTGTTTAATAAAATTCTCAATATCAAATTTTCTCGCTTGTTTTATACAAGCCCCATTATATTTATTAGTTTTCTTTTTTAACTCTACACCTAATTTTTCAACTGATTCTGCAAGTTTTTCTTCATCGATATTTTCTATTAAAATTCCTGTTTTTCCGTCTATAATAGATTCTTTATAACCCCCCTCATTTGGGGCAATAACTGGTTTTCCTGAGGCCATCGCTTCAATTGCAGTCATACCAAAATCCTCATCTTTTGCAGTTGTAATAAATCCCTTACAAGTTGAATAAAGTTCTTTCAATTTTTCATCATCAGCCCAATGAACAATTTTCACATTTGGGGGAAGTATCTTTTCTAAATGTTTTTTTTCCTGAAGAAAACTTCTTGAATTTTCATAAGAACCAACAATAATTAATTTCTGTTCTGGAATTTTTTTAAATGCTTTTAATTGTATATCAATTCTTTTGTGAGCAGTAAGTCTATTAACAGAAAGCCAAAAATTTTTTGATTTTTCAAAATGATATTTCTTTGTATCAACAGGAGGGAAAATTATTCTCGCATCACTATTTAGATATTTTTTAATTCTATCCTGAGTATTTTTTGAATTACAAACTCTTTTTTCAACGTGTTTAAAATATTTTTTATAAAAAATTCTAACATAATTAGTCCAAATGTGGTAAATTGGTTTCATCCACGGCTTCAAAGATTTTCTAACATAATCTCTAAATTCCCAAATTTCATTTAAAGGCGAATGAAAATATTCTATGTTTGGTTTATTATTAACTGCAGCAGAAATCGCCCAATCTCCTCCAATAATAAAAAAATCGTATTTCCCAGATAAATTCAATTTACGAAATTTCATAAAAGTAATCTGTTGTCTAAAAGGAGCTTCCCTAGGAACCTTTCCAATTGATTTTATTCTAAACAGAATATCTTCAAAACCCATTTTACGAATTTTATCTTCGTCAATATTTGTTGTATATAAGTCTGCATTTAGTTCCCTTGCTAAATTTAAACAAACAATTTCTGCACCGCCAATATTATCCATAAAATTATGAAAAATCGCTATTTTCATTTTTTAATCCCTAAGATACTTAACATAAAAGATGATGAAATTGTCTGAATCCCAAGGATAATAAAAGTAAATGCAAGAATTGAATTTTTTGTTTCTGCAATCCCAAACTCTCCAAAACTTTTAAGCCAACCAGAAAATAAACAAGAATAAATAATTAAGCCTCCAACAATAAAAAGAAGCCCTACAAGAATTCCAAATTCCACAGAAAAAAATTTATAAAAATTATTCAAAACAGGTTTATCTCCTAATTGATTAATTGCATAAGTTTTAGCAAAAATAAAAAAAAGAATAATTTGATATCCTGAAATTAAAAACAAAGAAGATAAAAAAAGAGGATGATAAAAAAAAGTCATTCCAAAAAAACCAATTCCAGAATAAATTAAGATTCCAGATATAATTCCTAATAATAAAAGAATAAATCCTGGAATTAAAAACAAAAAGAAAGGCGAATACAAAAGCATAAAACGAAGATGTCTCCATCCATCAGATAATGAACGAAGTTTTGATTTTCCTTTTCTGCAAGAATAATTAATTGGAATTTCTTTTATTTTAAGATTATTTCTCAATGCTTTAATAATCATTTCAGAAGCAAATTCCATCCCTGTTGTTTTCAAATCCAATTTTATCAAAGCATCTTTTTTTATTGCCCTCATTCCGCAATGAGCATCACGAATTTTTGTTTTAAAAAAAGATCTCAATAAAAAAGACAAAACAGGATTTCCTAAATATTTATGAGACCAAGGCATAGCTTTTTTTTCTATTCTTCCACCAAACCTATTTCCTATAACAAAACCATAACCATTTTTTAAATAATTAATAAATTTAGGAATTTCTCTAAAATCATAAGTTCCATCAGCATCTGCCATAAAAATATATTCTCCCTTCGCATGTTTAAGTCCCTCAAGATAAGCATTTCCATATCCTTCTTTATTATGTTTTATTAAAACAACACTATGTTCCTTCGCAATTTCAGGTGATTTATCAGAAGAAGAATCAGAAACAATTATTTCTGCATTAAGATCATTCTTTTTAATGACTTCTTTAATATTTTCAAGACAAAAACTCAATGCTTTTTCTTCATTTCTACATGGAAGGATTATAGATATTTCTGGAATTTTAACTGAAACCATCTTAATCAACTAAGGACGTATTATAAATATAAAGATTGTGGTAATATAACAAATTATATCCCTCGCAAGAGATTTTTTCTTTTGAAATTATATATCTTATAAAATATTTTTTAATAATAAATTTTTTTTCAGCACAAGTTATCTCTTCAAAAAAATGATTAACATCTTCTCTAATGACATCATCACCAAAAAAATACGGCGTTGCAATTGGCTCGTGTCCTGAAACAGATTTTATAGCTACAGAAAGATATTGTAAAGGAGCAATTACATTTCCGAGAGGAAATTGAGACAGGTATTTCAAATCAGCGTATTCTTCAGCACTTATTGTCTGATAAGAAAAAGATTCTCTTTCTAAAAATAAAGGGAAATATATTAAAAAAAGAATACAGATTATCAAAAAAACAACTAAACCCTTTTTTATTTTTTTATATCTAGCAAGAGTATCTATCTTGTTTAAATGTTTTTTAAAAAAATTCAAAAGGTAATTAAAACCCAATGAACTCAAGAAGGGTAAACTAAGAAGAAAATAATAATAATTTCTCTGAACAGGAGAAAATAAAGAAATTTTAAAAATATTAAAAATTAATAAGGAAATAAATAAGTATCCTGCCAGAAGAAAATAAGGAAAATATTTTTTCCTTTTTTGAATAAAAACACCAATTCCGCCAACAATGCCTAAAAGAAATCCAATTAAAGGATAAAGATTTACAAAAGAAATATTTGTTATTTTAACACCTCCCCAATTATTAGGAAAAATAAGAAGATTAAAAATATTTTTTAAATTAAATAAATTAATTTTTGTTGTTAATTGATAAAAAAACAAACCTCCTAAAGGAACTAACAAAAAAAGTAAAAAAAATTGAAATTCTTTTTTCACAAATTCTTTATATAAAAAAAGATAAAAAATTAGAATTGGAAAAGAAAAGAGAACAGAGGGAGCATGAAATAATATTAGAGATAACATAATTATTAAACTAATAAAAATAGTTTTTTTGTTTTTTTGTTGTAATCCTTCTATAAATAAAAAGAGATATATAAAAATAAGAGGCGTTGCAAAAGTTAAGGGAGTAAAAAGGGGGAAACCTAAAAAAAGATTATCTCTTCCAATTGCTCCAAAAAATAAAATAGAAAAAATAGAAACAAAGAAATTTTTTTCTGTTATTTTATATATAAGAAAAAATAAGATAATTGAAGTTAAAAATATCCAGAATAAAGAAATCACTTTATAAAAAGGAACTAAGGAGAAAATTTTATTTAATAAAAAAAGAAAAAAATGAAAACCTATTTCTAAAGAAGGAAGAGAATTAAAATTGTATGAACCTTCTTCTAAATTCCTCGCTTGTGAAAGATGATGCCATTCGTCTACATGAGATGGGAAAAAAGAAATATTTGGTTGACTAAAAAAGTGCAAACAAAAAGAAATTATTGAAACAAAAAGACAAACAAGTAAAAAAAATATAAATTGTTTTTTATTTAACCCAATTTTTTTAAAAAAATTTATCATTCAAATATTAAATAAAAAAGATATATAAAATTATAGAAAACTAAAAAGAATAATTACTTTTAGACTCAAAACAATAAAGTTCAATATTTCTTCCATTAGTTGTGTCGTGGATAAAAGGCAACAATTCAATACTTTCACTATTAACCAATCCTTCAACTTCTACAGTAACTTCTTGAGAAAAAGAAAAATTTTCTGATACTCTAACTTCTTTATCTTCTTCTAATGAATTCAAGAAGGACAAATAAAACCCTCCAATGTTTTCTCCAGAAACTTTTTGAACTGTAACATCACAAAATCCTTGAGCATCACAATTTACCTCTTTAATATCTATTTTAATTAACCCACAAATATCCCAATAATCCAAAACCTCTTTTTCAGATAATAAGGAATTATCTTTGGGCCAAAAGAAAAATACGACTAGGGATATAATAACAATTAAAATTGCTGCAACGATTAAAATACTTTTAAAATTTAATTTATTGAAACCACCTTTTTCCATAAATAGTTTAAGATTAACTTATTTAAAAACATTTCTAAATCTTTTAAGAATAAGATTTATCAATATAAAATAAATAAAAATTTAAACTAGAAAAAGAGTTAATATTTATGAAGAAAAAAATAAAACGGTTTCTTGAATTAAGTTTTTATCTAGCAAAATCTGGATTTAAATTAAGAAACGAAGGGAGTTATTTAGGAATTTTATGGTATATTTTAAATCCGATTTTATTTTTTGGTTTATTATTTTTTATATTCTCCCAGAATTTAGGTTCTGAAATAAAAAATTATCCTCTATATTTATTTGTAGGAATTATTATATTTAATTTTTTTCAGTCAGCTACAAGTGAATCTACAGAATTAATAAGAAACAACAGGCATATTTTCAAATCAATAAATTTTCCGCGTTCTGCATTCGTTGGAGGAAGTGTTTTAAAATTTCTCTATTCACATATATTTGAATTTATAGTTCTAGTTTTCTTTATGATTTATTTAGGAGTTAATATTTCAAATATCTTTTTTTATCCTTTAATCCTCGTATTTATTACATTATTCATATTTGGAGTATCTCTTCTGCTTAGTGCACTATCTGTTTTTTTTGTGGATATTAAAAATATATGGGCTTTTGCTTCTAAACTAATTTGGTTTGGAACTCCAATATTTTATGAAATAGAAAAAGGAACTTTCTTATTCAAGATAAATCTTTTAAACCCATTGTATTATTTTATTAAAGTTTCCAGAGAAATAATAATATATCAAAAGATACCTGAAACATGGATGATTTGTGGAATAATTATTTTTAGTGTTTCATTTTTATTATTAGGTGTTTTTGTTTTTGAAAAGTTAAATCATAAATTTATGGAGAGGATATAATGGAAAGAATAATTTTAAAAAATGTTTCAAAAAAATTTAAAAAAAATTCGTCTTCAAAAAATTTTCTTAATGTAATTCTTTCTTTAAAAAATAAAAAAATTAACGAAAACGAATTTGATGTTATAAAAGAAGTTTCATTAAATGTAAATTCAGGAGAAATCCTCGGAATAATTGGAGATAATGGTTCAGGAAAAAGCACTCTTTTAAGGACAATTTCTAGAATTTATAGACAAAACAGTGGAGATATTGAAACAAACGGGAACATAATTTCTCTGATTAATTTAGCGTCTGGATTTCAAGAAATGCTAACAATGAAAGATAACATTTTTTTATTGTGTGCTCTTTTCGGATTAAGTAGAAAAGAAATAAAAAAAAGATTTAATTCAATAGTTGAATTTTCAGGATTAACAGAATATGTAAACACAAGATTACATAAATTCTCCAACGGAATGTTGCAAAAAGTTGCTTTTTCTATAGCAGTTCATTGCAATCCAGAAATTTTATTATTAGATGAAATATTTGAAGTAGGAGACGAGGAATTCAAAAAGAAGAATGTGCAAAAAATAAAAGAAATTGTGAAAGAAGGAGTTAGTGTAATTTTAGTAAGTCATGATATGAATTTAATCCAAAAATATTGTAATAAGGTAATTTTAATTAAAGAAGGAAAAATCATAAAAGAAGGAAACTCCGAAGAAGTTATTAAAGAATATCTCGGATAAGATTAATTGCATATTCCAGTAGAAGAAGCATCACAAATATTGCCTATACAAGTAACCCATTTCCATTGATCTGGAGTATAGGGATTATTATCACATGAAACAGATCCAGTACAACTACCATAACTACAATCTTTAGTACAAGGTTCTGAATATGAAGACTCACCAGAAGGTTCACTTCCTCCACAATAAGCATTCGTAGTATGTACACGAGTACAGGTATAAGTTCCAGTAGCAGTATAGGAACCACAAGCTAAATTTAGACAATAAGCATCACAAGAACAACTCCAGTCTCCCCAAACTCCATCAGTAGCAGTGCAAAAATTCATATTCCATAAACTTCTTGCAGCAGATTTAAATGCACTCCATTCTGCAGCAGAACCTGTTGGAATAAAAATAGTATAACCCGGACGACTCCAACTTGAAATTCCCTCATTGCCATAAACTTTATACTTATAACTCTCACTAGAAGATAAAGATGCTCCTAAAACAGAAGATAAACTAAATACTAAAGCAAAAATAAAAATTAAAAAAACTTTTTTATTTATTAAATTTTTAACATTTCGCATAGAATCTTCTTTTTTATTTCTATCCATTTTAATTTCTTAACTCGTCAATTTGTTTTTGTAATGAATCAATTTCTTCTTGTTGTTCTTTAACTGCTTCAATCAAGATTGCAACTAAATTTCCATATTCAACAGATTTCAAACCTTCTTCAGAAGTATGAACAATTTCAGGAATAATTTTCTCAACATCTTGTGCAATTAGACCCATATCTTTTCTGCCTGTATCTTTCCAATTAAATGAAACTCCTTCAAGTTGTTTAACTTTTTCTAAAGCATTATTTAATTGAGTAATATTTGCTTTCAAAGATTCATCTGAAGAATAAATAAAAGAAGCTGCATACATATTTCCCGCTGCTTGCATATTTCCTCCTGCTTGAATATGTCCAGCACTATAAACAGATTTACCATTATATGCCCTTATCCATTGAGTATCAGTCATATGCCAACCCCCCCCATAAGTTTGAGAATACCATCCAGATTGCCCAAATGAACGGAACCAATCGCCTGTATGGACTGTCCCTGTAGAAACCATTGTATTAGTAATTACTGTTCCATCTGTTCCAGAACAATCTCCCACAGAATTTCCAACACACATTGAACCATAAGCATAAACAGTTTGTCCTGCAATGTTTGTTCCTGAAATTTCATATGTTGAACTTCCCAAATTTGCATCTCCCCCAGTTATACTTCCATGAATATACCCAGATGAAATAATATTCCCCACTCCGCTTAAATCAATTTCACCAGCACTATGTCCAAATGTAGAAGGACTTGAAGTTCCATAAGCATAAACTCCAACACCAACAACAGCAAAAATTCCTAAAATTATAAAAGTATAAAGCCAACGATTTGACAACACAAATTTCTTTTCACCTTTTTTCATAAACAAAATAATAAATTAATGTTTATAAAT